>NZ_JACARK010000782.1:0-4177 GCF_013386655.1 Pseudomonas sp. K5002
GGCGTATTCGGCCTGGCCACCGTGCTGGCGCATAACCCGGTATTGCTGGCGATTGCCCGCTGGGGTGGTGCGGCGTTCCTGCTCTGGTACGGTACCCTCGCCCTGCGCCGGGCCTGCTCGAAGCAGAGCCTGGGCGAGGGCGAGAACCTCAAGGTACGCTCGTTGAAGGCGGTGATGCTCAGCGCCCTGGCAGTGACGTTGCTCAACCCCCACGTGTACCTGGACACCGTCTTGTTGATCGGCTCCCTCGGCGCCCAGCAAACCGAACCGGGCGCCTACGTGGCCGGCGCCGCCAGCGCTTCGTTCCTGTGGTTCATGACCCTGGCCCTGGGCGCCGCATGGCTGGCACCGTGGCTGGCGCGCCCCGCCACCTGGCGGATTCTGGACCTGCTGGTAGCCGCCATGATGTTCAGTGTGGCCTATCAATTAATCAGCGCAGCGTAGATATTCCAAAACGCTCTGGAACCTCTATCCCACACAGTTGTTGCGTGGTTTTGCCGCACCCCCGGTGCTATGATCCAGCCCCTGCGCCGCAAAGAGTACAAACTCCCCGGCGCTTGTTTGGCCGCCCGTGATCGGCCTTGCGCTCACCGCAACTGACCTGATTAGGAGAATCATCATGGCTTTCGAATTGCCGCCGCTGCCCTACGCACACGATGCCCTGCAGCCGCACATTTCCAAGGAAACCTTGGAATACCACCACGACAAGCACCACAACACCTATGTCGTGAACCTGAACAACCTGGTGCCTGGCACCGAGTTCGAAGGCAAGACCCTGGAAGAAATCGTCAAGTCTTCTTCGGGCGGCATCTTCAACAACGCCGCTCAGGTCTGGAACCACACTTTCTACTGGAACTGCCTGGCGCCAAACGCTGGCGGCCAACCTACCGGCGCACTGGCTGAGGCGATCAACGCTGCCTTCGGTTCGTTCGACAAGTTCAAGGAAGAGTTCACCAAGACTTCCGTCGGCACCTTCGGTTCCGGTTGGGGCTGGCTGGTGAAAAAGGCTGACGGTTCCCTGGCACTGGCCAGCACCATCGGCGCCGGCAACCCGCTGACCAGCGGCGACACCCCGCTGCTGACCTGCGACGTCTGGGAACACGCTTACTACATCGACTACCGCAACGTGCGTCCAAAGTATGTGGAAGCGTTCTGGAACCTGGTCAACTGGAAGTTCGTGGCTGAGCAGTTCGAAGGCAAGACCTTCACCGCTTAAGTACCGCTTGCAGTAGAAAGAGCCCGGCGATTGCCGGGCTTTTTTGTGGGCGATTACAAATGGAAAAATGCCAGGAAAACGCTGGAACTCATCAAAAGGATTTCGCCACGCAGCATGTAAGAGGAATGTCCCTCTGATTGACTGCAGGAGAACTTGATATGGATCTAGCATCTTTGATCGGCATGGCCCCTCAAGCACTTAACGTGTTCGATAACGTGACAGATAAGGGCCTGGACGTCCTGGACAAAAGCTTGGGCATCCTTGATAAGACCGTGGACATAGCTCGACAGGCCTTGGGGCAAATCGACCCTCAGGCGCAAGACCAGCCACAACCGCCGAAAATTTCGTTTACCTGATGGGCGCTGACGCTCGACGGTTTGTTTCGCTGGCCTGAAAAACCCGCGCTCGTCCTGAAAAGACAGTACAAGAAGTCGGCACGTACGATCCGCCGACTTCACTCCATGCCAGGCCTGCCTTTCCATTCCCCCTCCCAACGTCTTACCCCCGGACGCGCTCATCTAAACTGCAAAACCTGCCCTGGCCGCAATGTCCCTTTGACTGCCCTCACGGGATTGCCAATACTCATGGCATATTGAGGCTACCCGCATGGAACAAGGAATAACCCTTTGAAGCTGGAACTCAAAAACAGCTTGTCGGTGAAGTTGCTACGGGTGGTACTGCTTTCGGCATTGGCCGTGGGCGTGGTACTGAGCGCGGCGCAGATCGTCTTTGATGCGTACAAGACGCGCCAGGCCGTGGCCGGTGATGCCCAGCGCATCCTCGACATGTTTCGCGACCCGTCCACCCAGGCCGTCTACAGCCTGGACCGGGAGATGGGCATGCAGGTCATCGAAGGCCTGTTTCAGGATGATGCCGTGCGCATGGCCTCCATCGGCCACCCCAACGAAACCATGCTCGCGGAAAAAACCCGCGACCTGCAACAATCCCCGAGCCGCTGGCTGACCGACCTGATCCTGGGCCAGGAACGCACGTTCACCACGCCGCTGGTGGGGCGCGGGCCTTACAGCGAGTACTACGGTGACCTGAGCATCACCCTCGACACCGCCACCTATGGCAAAGGGTTTCTCGTCAGTTCGGTGATCATTTTCATCTCCGGGGTGCTGCGGGCCCTGGCCATGGGCCTGGTGTTGTACCTGGTCTATCACTGGCTGCTGACCAAGCCGCTGTCGCGCATCATCGAGCACCTGAGTTCGATCAACCCCGACCGCCCCAGCGAGCACAAGATCCCGCAGCTCAAGGGCCACGAGAAAAACGAGCTGGGGCTCTGGATCAACACCGCCAACCAGTTGCTCGAATCCATCGAGCGCAATACGCACTTGCGCCATGAGGCGGAAAACAGCCTGCTGCGCATGGCCCAGTACGACTTCCTGACCGGCCTGCCGAACCGCCAGAAACTGCAGGAGCAACTGGACAAGATCCTGATCGACGCCGGCCGCCGGCAACGTCGGGTCGCGGTGTTGTGCGTGGGGCTGGATGACTTCAAAAGCGTCAACGAGCAGTTCACCTACCAGGCCGGCGACCAGTTGCTGCTGGCCCTGGCCGACCGCCTGCGCGACCACAGCGGCCGACTCGGCTCCCTCGCCCGCCTCGGCGGCGACCAGTTCGCCCTGGTGCAGGCCGATATCGAGCAGCCCTACGAAGCCGCCGAATTGGCACAAAGCATCCTCGACGACCTGGAAGCCGAATTCGCCCTCGATCACGAACAGATCCGCCTGCGTGCCACCATCGGCATCACCCTGTTCCCGGAAGACGGCGACAGCACCGAGAAGCTGCTGCAAAAAGCCGAACAGACCATGACCCTGGCCAAGAGCCGCTCGCGCAACCGCTACCAGTTCTATATCGCCAGCGTCGACAGCGAAATGCGCCGCCGCCGCGAGCTGGAAAAGGATCTGCGCGACGCCTTGAGCCGCGAGCAGTTTCACCTGGTGTACCAGCCGCAGATCAGCTATCTCGACCACCGTGTGGTGGGTGTCGAAGCGTTGATCCGCTGGCAGCACCCGGAGCACGGCCTGGTGCCGCCCGACCTGTTTATCCCCCTGGCCGAACAGAACGGCACCATCATTGCCATCGGCGAATGGGTACTGGACCAGGCCTGCCGGCAACTGCGGGAATGGCATGACCTGGGCTTCACCGAGCTGCGCATGGCGGTCAACCTGTCGACCGTGCAGTTGCACCACGCCGAGCTGCCACGGGTGGTCAACAACCTGCTGCAAATCTACCGCTTGCCGCCGCGTAGCCTGGAGCTGGAAGTCACCGAGACCGGCCTGATGGAAGACATCAGCACCGCCGCCCAGCACCTGCTGAGCCTGCGCCGCTCCGGGGCACTGATTGCGATTGATGACTTCGGCACCGGCTATTCGTCCCTGAGCTATCTGAAAAGCCTGCCGCTGGACAAGATCAAGATCGACAAGAGCTTCGTCCAGGACCTGCTGGATGACGACGACGATGCGACCATCGTGCGGGCGATCATCCAGCTCGGCAAAAGCCTTGGCATGCAGGTGATCGCCGAGGGTGTGGAGACCGCCGAACAGGAGGCCTACATCATCTCCGAGGGTTGCCACGAGGGTCAGGGCTACCACTACAGCAAACCCTTGCCGGCACGGGAGTTGGTGGCCTACTTGAAACAGGCCCAGCGCAATAACGCCGCCATCCTCTGAAGCGATGCCGGCCATCGGGGCCACGCGCACCGATGGCCGGCAAATCGATACTAAATATTTCCTGCTTATAACGCTTTACACAAAATGCAAATCTTTCGCATTATGTCGCAGTTTTGCGCGCCCCCCGCGTGCCCCATCAACAACCGAAGCAGGATGTTCGCCATGATTCGTATGCCCCTGGCCACCGCCAGCCTTCTCGCCATTGCCATTTCGCTCGCCGGTTGCGGTGAAGGCAAAGACAAGGCCGCCGCGCCTCAAGCCCCGGCCGCCGCCAGCACCACCG
>NZ_JACARK010000783.1:0-3501 GCF_013386655.1 Pseudomonas sp. K5002
GGGCGACACGGCCCTGGCCTGGCGTGAAGGCAAGCTGATCCTCGACAACCTGGCCCTGGCCGACGCGTTGCCGCTGATCAATCGCTACCTGAGCAAACCCGTGATGCTGGCCGACGCCGGCACCGGCGCGATCCGCATTGGTGGCATCTACAACATCAACGAGGTGTCCAACCTCGTCCCCTCCCTGCCCAAGGTCCTGCCGGTCTACCTGACCCAGAACCAGGACGGCAACCCTGTACTCAATTCCATTCCGCGTAAAACCCCAAAGAGCTGAGCCAGGGTCATGGGCCTGCGCCCTCCTCCCGGATGCTGCCTGCGTCAAATCGTCCATTTTTGAAACACTTGCACCGGCTGAGCTGACAGCCGGCTGCGGAGTGCCGGGTTTACGGCGCGCAGTGTTTCATCCCTGAGACACCTGCCAGGCGGGCTGGACAGGGGCCTGTCGTCTCACAATTGAAACACATTCACTGCGCGTTCTTTCTCCCGCGCTCATAACCCCATGAATGTCATCACAAATTCAAAAGCGGCACAGCTCCTGCTCTCTTCCTGACAGCGCTGTTTAGGGTCAGCGCCAAGAATAAGGAATGCCGTCGTGAAGACACTTAATCCAGGCTCATTGAGCCTTCTGCTGATCAGCTGTGTACTGAGTACCAGCGTGAGCCTCCCGGTGCTCGCGGCAGGCGACGGTGTGATCGTGATTCAGCGCACCGTCCAGGGCCACATGGCTGGCCGCACCGCTGGCGTCGACCCCAACCCGGTCACCGTCAATGCCAATTCTTCTCCACAGATCCTGCGGGCCACCAGCGAGCTGAGCGACAACGACTACGCCAACATCAGCAGCGGCTCCAGCATCACTCGCGCCATCCTGCCTGGCGGCAACCTTCCCGGCTTGACCAACAACGGGGGTGGCGTAGGCCTCGGTGGCGGCGCGGCGGCCGGCCATGGTGGCGGCTCCAGCCTCTCGGGGCAGATCAACGGCTCAATCTCCCGCGGCATGGCGCCTTTGAACAATATCGGCAGCCTGATGGGAGGCCAGTGAGATGAACCATTCCTGGTTGTTCCTGGCGATCCTGGGCTGCTCGGCAGCCATGGCTGACAACAGCGCAGTGATCGACAACTCCGGCAAGCAATACAACGGCATCGTCTCGATCAACCAGGCGGCCGGCAATCAGCAACAACAGCTCAACAGCCGCGCGATTTCGGCGGGCAGCAACTCCCAGGCGGGCGGCGCCCTCAGCCAGACCATCGGCGGCGCACCGGCCGATCGCTCCCAGAACGCCAGGGTGGCGATCCAGGGCAGCTCTTTCAGCAATGGCAGCGGTGTACTGGGCGTCAACCAGTCGGCCGGGGCCAGCAACCAGATGATCAATGCGGTGCGGATCAGCGTGAATGCTGGCCCGCAAAGCATCGACGACAGCGTCATGTCGCAACAGAACGTGGCGCTGTCACCAAACTCAGGGTTCACCTCTACCACTGGCAGCCGCCAGGTCGTCACAAGCGACCAGGCCTTCACCGGCAGCCGTGGAGTGGTACAGGTGAATCAGAGTGCCGGGGTGGGGAACCGCATGGCTAACGCCCTGAACGTACAGATCCAATGATTCATTGGAGCTCGAAGCTGGACCGTACCAACACTTAACCAACTAATTAGAAGCAAGGGGAAATACCATGAAAACTACAATGGCTCTTAAACCACTGGCCTTCGCTCTCGCTGCAATCATGGCTGCCGCCGCACATGCCAACCCACCTACTCATCAGCCTACCGCTGCAGTAGCCGCCGTTTCCGATGCGCAATCGAGCAACCACAATGGCGTGCTCAACCTGGGCACCCAGAACAACGCGTCGGCCAACAACTCGTTGAACGGCAGCAGCGGCAACGCCCAGGCCAACATCGCAGCCGGTGATGGCAACCAACAAGACAACCAGACCGCCATTGCGGCCGGTGATGCAGATGCCGTGTTTGCCCAAGCTACCATTACCCAAGACAACCGCAACAACGTCTCGGTGCAAGTGGCTACCCACAACAACGCTTCGCTCAACAACTCGGCCAACGGCAGCTCCGGCAACCTGGGTGTGAGCGTTGCCGCGGGTAACTTCAACCAACAGAAAAACCAACTGGCAATTGCTTCTGCCAGTGGTGCCGCCGCCGCTGCTTCGAGCAACACCACTCAAACCAGCGTCGACAACACCTTCCTCAATACCGTGGCCACTCAGTCTGGCCCATGGGGCAGCCACACTTACCTGCCTGTCGTGAACAACGCCAGCGCCAACAACTCGCTTAATGGCTCTTCGGGCAACCTGGGCGCCAACATTGCTGCAGGCGTGGGCAATCAGCAGGGCAACACCACTGTGATTTCCTCCGGCGTACGTTTCTGATGCAACGGGGCCTTGGCGACAAGGCCCCTTTTTATTCCAGTGTCCTCCAGGCCATTCGATCATGCGGATCATCGCCCTCACCCTCCTGTTATTGCTCACCGGCCCGACTTGGGCGGGGCAAATGGCGATTGCTGCCATGCCCGGCGGTGGCGTGATCTTCAAGAAGGTCGAGAGCATCCGTGAACGCAAGTTCGCCAACCTGGTGGAACAGAAAACCGATTTCAGCTGCGGTGCCGCCGCCCTGGCCACCATCCTGCGCCAGGCCTACTGGATGGATGTGGATGAAGACCACATCATCAAGGGCATGCTGGTCAACGCCGATCAGGACCTGGTGCGTACCCAGGGCTTTTCGATGTTGGACATGAAGCGCTACCTGGAAAGCATCGGCATGCGCGCCCGGGGTTACCGGATCAATGCAGACACCCTGCTCACGGTGAAGATCCCGGTGGTGGTGTTGCTGGAGATTCGCGGCTACAAGCACTTCGTGGTGATGCAGCGCGCCGACAAGGACTGGGTGTACATCGGCGACCCGGTACTGGGCCATAAACGCTATGCCCGCGACGACTTCGTCAAAGGCTGGAATGGCATCGTCTTCGCGGTATTGGGCGAAGGTTATGACAAGACCAACGTGCTGCTCGACCCGCCCACCCCACTGACGGCGAAAAACAGAATCAATGAGTTCAGTCCGGTGCGCGACAGTGAATTGATGGACTTCGGTTTTATCCAGAGCGACTTCTTCTAGAAGCGCAATAAGGGGCAGGACGCTCCAGGAGCAAACGATGAACACTTACCGTTGGCTGACGGTCATGTGCCTGGCAGCCTCAATGCCCGCTTATGCGTCATCGGTGTTCAAGCCGATTGAAATAAAGGACTCGGAACTGGCTGACCTGCGTGGTCGCTACGTGATGCCGGGGCGGATCATCAGTTTTGGCATCGTGATGAGCAGTACCTGGACCAATGCCGCCGGCGACAGCGTGACCGGCTCGGCCAGCATGAACGTCAACGCGTCGACCGTCACCCCGCAGTTTTATGTGCAGGTAACCGACAGCCCCACCAAAGTCTCGCCCAACCAGCCGAATGGCACCGGCACGGTGGTCGGTGGTGCCGGCCTGGGCAGCGGCCAGGGCG
>NZ_JACARK010000784.1:0-1158 GCF_013386655.1 Pseudomonas sp. K5002
CCAGGCCTTCGGCTTTCAAGGTCAGGCTGCGGGTCAGGGAGTCGCCCACCTGTACGTGATCGGGCTCGGGGTTCCAGCTTTCCGTGAGGGTCAGGCTGCGGGCCGGCAGCCAGGGAGCGTCGGCCGGGTACATTGCCGGCTTGGCCTTGACCGTCAACGACAGCTCCGGCGAACTGACGTGAATCAGCTTACCGGGCTTGGAACCCTGGGGGTTGTTGTCCTGGGCGGGCCGTGGCTCTACCAGGGTGGCGCTGAACGTCTGCGTCGGAATGGTCAGCGTGCCGCTGTGCTGCGGGTAGATGGCATAGCGGGTTTCGATCACACCGTGGCGGATGCCGTTGATGACTTTCTCGTAGGTGCGCGACTCGCCCAACTGCTCGATGCGCGTATCGGCGACCTGCAACGGCGTGAGGCTGCTGTCGTCATACAGCGATACCGAGTGGTAGACGCGCACGGTCAGCAACGCCTGGGCCTGGACGTAGACGCTGTCCTGGTCGAGGTTGGTTTCGATGAACACAGGAGCCAGTTGGGCCTCGGTGTTCTGGCTGACGGTTTCCACCACTTGCAGGGTAATCGGCTGGGTCTTGAGTTCGCCGATCTGCAACGGTGGAATCACCACGGTGCCGTTCTCCTTGGGCAGCAGGGTGATGATCCAGCGGGTGGTGGCGTGGTTGTCGCCGCCCAGGGTGGTGAGCTGGTTGATCTGGCGTGTGCCGCTCACTTCAAACAGAGGGTCCAGCGGCGCCAGGTCCGGTTTGCCGAACAGCGTGACGTCGTTGGATTCCACCGTCAGTTCCACCGTCTCCCCGGAATTGATGCGGCTGCGGTCGACACTGGCCACCAGGCCGGCGGCCTGGGCCTGGCTGGCCCACAACGCGAGGGTGAGAAGAAGGGAGGTGCAGCGGTTCATCGAGTCTTGTCCTGATGTTGTTGCTGTTCGTACCAGAATTTGCGTCGCAGCAACTCGCCGGGGTTGTCCGGGATCTGCCGCAGCCATTGTTCCAGGGCCTGGCGCTGCTCGCCTTCAAGCGTGCCGTCGACCGGGCGCAGGGGCGGGGTGGTGGTTTGTTCATCACCCAACTCGCTGCCGGGTACCTCGTTGCTGCCGGCGTGGGGCGTGGCCCCGGGTTGCGTGTCGGTCGCGCCGGGCTGGCCCTG
>NZ_JACARK010000785.1:0-3751 GCF_013386655.1 Pseudomonas sp. K5002
AGCGGCAAACGCTTTTTCCGGGTGGCCGCCGCCGATGTGGCGGCCGCCGTGGATGCATTGGCCTGCACCACGATGGCCAGCGTCGCCCGCAGCACGCCCATTCATTCGCGGTCATTGACTGCGCCTGCGGCTTTACGGCGAGCGCGGCTGTGCCATGGTCACCTGGGGGGCGAGCTGGCAGCGGGTTTGTATCAACGGATGATGGCGGCCGGGTGGATCGAGCGCGCGGAACAGCGTACGGACGTGACGCCGTCAGGTGCGCGCAAACTCGCAGCGCTGGGGATTTTTACCCAGGCACTGGCTCAGCCGATCGTGTGCGATTGTTTTGATTGGAGCGAACAGCAGCCACACCTGGGCGGTGCGTTGGGGGCCGCGTTGTTGAAGTTGTGCCTGCAGTCGAACTGGGTCAGCGTGATCAATGAGTCCCAGGCGTTGCAGGTCAGTGAAGCCGGGCAACTGGAAATTGCCCGGCTCGCCAGACCGGTCGGTGATTAAGGCTTGATCAACCGTGCATCCAGGCTGTTTTGCGCCAGGCGTTTGGCCTGGTCCTGGGTCATGCCCAGCGAGGTGTACAGCGCATGGAAGTTCTCGGTGACATAACCGCCGAAGTACGCCGGATCGTCCGAGTTCACCGTCACTTTCACCCCACGCTCAAGCATGTCGAGGATGTTGTGCTGGGACATGTCGTCGAACACGCAGAGCTTGGTGTTGGACAACGGGCACACCGTCAGCGGGATCTGTTCGTCGATGATCCGCTGCATCAGGCGCTCGTCTTCAATGGCGCGTACGCCATGGTCGATACGCTGGATCTTCAGCAGGTCGATGGCTTCCCAGATGTACTCCGGCGGGCCTTCTTCACCGGCGTGGGCGACGGTCAGGAAACCTTCGTGACGGGCACGATCAAACACGCGCTGGAACTTGTTCGGTGGGTGGCCCATTTCCGAGCTGTCCAGGCCCACGGCAACAAACGCATCACGGAATGGCAGTGCCTGGTCTAGGGTTTTTTCGGCCTCTTCTTCGCTCAAGTGGCGCAGGAAGCTCAAGATCAAACCGCTGGTGATGCCCAGTTGTTGCTCGCCGTCTTTCAAGGCGGCGGCAATGCCGTTGAGCACCACTTCGAACGGTACGCCACGGTCGGTGTGGGTCTGTGGGTCGAAGAACGGTTCGGTGTGGATCACGTTCTGCGCCTTGCAGCGCAGCAGGTAGGCCCAGGTCAGGTCGTAGAAATCCTGGGAAGTGCGCAGTACATCGGCGCCCTTGTAGTAGAGGTCGAGAAACTCTTGCAGGTTGTTGAAGGCGTAGGCCTTGCGCAGGGTTTCGACGTCGTTCCACGGCAGTGCGATCTTGTTGCGTTCGGCCAGGGCGAACAGCAGCTCAGGCTCCAGCGAGCCTTCCAGGTGCAGGTGCAATTCAGCCTTGGGCAGGGCGTTGAGCCAATCGTACATTTATAAATTCTCATCAGGTGCAATGGCGGCATTCTACAGGCGCACGCCGAAATAATCGGCAAAACCTGACCAAGCGGTGAGCATCCACAGGCACCGTGCAAGCAGTGCATGAACTAAGGTGTAACGAAACGTTAGCGGCGCGGTGCAGTCTGTACCCCATCAATGACGGATTCGCCGCGTTCAAAAGGCCTGCAATGCTCACATCTATCAAGCAAGAAAAATTCATGCTGCTGGCGCTGATTGCCGCCATCGCTGCCTACCCGCTGGAGCACTGGATGCTGCACAGCGGGCAGATGGTGGCGCTGTTGGCTGGCATAGCGCTGATCGGCTTTATCGTCGTGGCCTCGATGCGCGTGGCCCATCACGCCGAGCAACTGGCGGAAAAGGTCGGCGACCCCTACGGCACCATGATCCTGACCCTCGCCGCCGTGCTGGTGGAAGTGGTGATCCTGGCGATCATGATGAGCAACGAGCCCTCGCCGACCCTGGTGCGCGACACCATTTATTCGGCGGTGATGCTCGACATCAACGGCATCCTCGGCCTGGCCGCGCTGATGGGCGGCATCAAGCATGGTGAACAGTCCTACAACGACGATTCGGCGCGCACCTACAGCGTGATGATCCTTACCGCCATGGGTGTGTCGATGGTGGTGCCGGAATTTATCCCCGAGGCCGACTGGAAAATTTACTCGGCCTTCACCATCGGCGCGATGGTAGTGCTCTACACGTTGTTCCTGCGGATGCAGGTGGGCCCCCACAGTTATTTCTTCAGCTACAGCTACCCGGAAAAACGCCGCAAGAAACAGCCGGAAGAAGAGTCGCCGCCGATCAACCTGGCGTTTTCCATCGGGACGTTGGTGTTTGGCGTGATCGTGATTGGCGCGTTGGCCGAGGTGATGTCCAAGACCCTCGACCTGGGCCTGGAGGGAACGGGTGCCCCACCCGTGATCACGGCGATCATCGTGGCCGCGATTTCCGCCGCCCCGGAGATTTTGACCGCGTTGCGCGCAGCGCTGGCCAACCGCATGCAGTCGGTGGTGAACATCGCGCTGGGGGCTTCTCTGTCGACGGTGATTTTGACCGTACCGGTGATGGAAGCCATGGCCTTGTACACCGGCCAGCCGTTTCAGATGGCGATGACGCCGGTGCAGACCGTGATGGTGTTTATCACGCTGATTGTCAGTGCGATCAACCTCAACGATGGCGAAACCAACGCCATCGAAGGGATGACCCATTTTGTGTTGTTTGCGACGTTTATCATGCTGTCGCTGCTTGGACTGTAACCAATCCTGAAAACACCGCAGAAATAATTGTGGAAACCGGGCTTGTGTGGGAGCGGGCTTGCTCGCGAATACGGAGTGTCAGTCGCCAGATATGTTGACTGACCCAACGCATTCGCGAGCAAGCCCGCTCCCACATTTGAAAAGTGTTTCTTCAGTTAAGTCCGGTTGATCAGTTCCCGCGCCGCCTGGCTGTGATCGGCAATCAAGCCTTTCAGGTCCAATCCTTCGACCTGCCCGTCGATCACCCGCCATTTGCCGCCGACCATCACCCGGTCCGCTCGGTCGGCGCCACACAGCAGCAGCGCCGAGATCGGGTCATGGCTGCCGGAGAAGCGCAGTTCATCGAGCTTGAACAACGCCAGGTCGGCCTGTTTGCCTACGGCCAGTTCGCCGATGTCGCTGCGACCGAGTAACTGCGCCGAACCTTTTGTCGCCCAACCCAACACCCGTTCCGGGGTGATCTTCTCTGCCCCGTAACGCAGGCGCTGGATGTACAGGGCCTGGCGCGTTTCGAGGATCATGTTCGACGCATCATTGGACGCCGAACCGTCCACCCCCAGGCCAATCGGTGCGCCGGCGGCCAGCAGGTCCAGCGTTGGGCATATCCCGGAAGCCAGGCGCATGTTCGAGCTCGGGCAATGGCAGATACCGGTACCGGCAGCTCCGAGGCGTGCGATTTCTTCAGGGTTGAAGTGAATCCCGTGGGCCAGCCACGTGCGCGGGCCTAGCCAGCCGACGCTGTCGAGGTAATCCACGGTGCGCAGGCCGAAACGCTGCAGGCAGAAGTCTTCTTCGTCGAGGGTTTCCGCCAGGTGGGTATGCAGGCGCACGTCGAGGTTGTTGGCCAGCTCGGCGCTGGCTTCCATGATTTCCGGGGTGACGGAAAACGGCGAGCAGGGCGCCAGGGCGATCTGGATTTGTGCGCCGTCACCGCGCTCGTGGTACTGGCGGATCAGGCGGCGGCTGTCTTCCAGAATCACTTCGCCTTGCTGCACGGTTTGTTGCGGTGGCAGCCCGCCGTCG
>NZ_JACARK010000786.1:0-3267 GCF_013386655.1 Pseudomonas sp. K5002
TCAGCATCCGCATCAGCGTCCGTATCATCAATATCAACAGCGATCACAGAAGCCGGAACAGACTCGTTGCCTGCTGCATCGGTCAATGTGACAGCCAGTGTTTCGCCGTTAACCTGAAGCGGATCCAGGGTGACTTGAAAATTACCGTCGTCGCCGACCGTGCCAGTGCCGATCACGTTGCCATCGGCGTCTTTCACGGTAACGGTCGCGCGCGGTTCGCCCTTGCCGGTGACGGTGCTGCCATCTTCGCCAACCACCAGGTTGGTTGGGGCATCCGGGGCGATGGTGTCCCCCGCGATGACGATGCCTGGCAGGGATTCCTTGCCCGAGAAGTTGCGCAGGAACACGCGTAGCCGCTCGCCATTGATGTGCAGCGAGTTCAGTTGCACCAGGAATGTGCCGTCATCTGCCACTGTTCCGCTGCCGACCACTTCACCAGCATCGTTGAGGATGATGACTTTGTGGGCCGCGGCGCCTTCACCGCTGAGCGTGTCACCCACGTCACTGATTGCCAGGTTGCGCGGCGCAAGCGGTGTCTCAATATCGGCGACAACCAGCGCACCCGGAGCCGACTCATTGCCGGCAGCGTCTTTGAGCGTGATCGCCAGGCTTTCGCCTTCGGACGCGGGTGTGTCGAGCGAAACCTGGAAATTGCCATCCGCGCCGACGGTGCCCGTACCGATCACATTGCCGCTGGCATCCTTGATGCTCACGGCAGCGTTCGGTTCACCTTTACCGCTGACAGTTGCGCCATCGGCACTGATCACCAGGTTGGTCGGCGCATCCGGGGCGGTGCTGTCGCCAGCCACCACGGGGCTGGCGGACGATTCATTGCCGGCAGCATCCTTGAGGGTGACTTGCAGGGTTTCGCCATTGGTTTGCGCAGTTCCCAGGGTGACCTGGAAGTTGCCTTCAGCATCCACGGTGCCGGTGCCGAGGACCTCGCCATTGGCATCCTTGATGATCACGGTCGAATTAGGCTCGCCCTTACCGCTGACGGTTGTACCGTCTGCACTGACGGCCAAACCGTTCGGTGCGGCGGGGGCGGTTGTATCACCCGCTACCACAGACGCAGGTTGCGATTCCTGACCCGCGGCATCCTTGAGGACGACTTGCAGGGTTTCGCCATTGGTTTGCGGCTTGTCCAGGTTGACCTGGAAGTTGCCGTCGGTACCCACAGTGCCTGTGCCCAGTACGTTACCGGCGGCATCCTTGACGGTGACTGTGGTGCCAGGCTGACCTTTACCGCTGACCACCGTGCCCGCGCTGTTGACCGATAAACCGGTCGCAGCACCGGGTGCAGGAACTGGCGTTTGATGATGATGGCCACCACCACCGCCACCACCGCTCAATGCCGCGGCGGTACCGCCGACGGCGAGGATGCCCAAGCCCCACAGCACCCAGTCCGGCACCGCACTGTCAGCGGCAATGGCTGCCACACCCAGGTCGTCCAGGGTCGAGATTTCGGTGAAGTTGAAACCCGAATACGGCGTGGAATAGTTGCCGAGCAACAATGTTCCGTCGGCATTTTCCAGTACCAGTTGGTTAGCGGAGCCGTCGGCTCCCACCACAAAAAAGTTCTGAATGGTGATGGTTTCTCCAGACTTCAGAGTGACCACCAGGTTTTGGCCGGACTGTTGAAACGATTGAACGCTTTCTTGTCCGAACGGCAGTTTTACAATGCTGGTTCCCTTGAGGCTGGCGTTGCCAAAGGCATGCTCTGTCGCCGTCCCCGTTGCCTTGTCGACAATAGTTATGTTTTTCATCTCTCACCCGTTTTTTATATGGACACACGTATTTCAGCGCGAGCGAATGCCCACGACGGTAGTTACCGCCGAGCACGAAACTCTTTTTGCGTTTATATAGGACTGGTCAGGATTTACAGCGATCAACCGACGCCGGTTTCTTCACGACATTGCAGACCCACACGCGTGCGCTTGCAACACGCTGACACCGAATGAGGTGGCACATCCTTGGCGTCAGAATAAGCCTGCCCGGGCCTTGGGCTGGACTGCATCGCAGCCCAGAGGTCGAGCAACCGGGAGAGGTGACGGGCCAGGATGCGGGCTTTTTCAAGTTCCAGGGCGGCCTCGTTCGATGAGGCCGATAGCCCTGGGAAACCCGATGTACGCATCCATTCGCTAGCCATCTCTGACACACCTGCACAACTTTGAAAGTACAACGCTTCGGCGGAAGTTATCGAGACGCAGCAACCATGACAACGCTCGCAAAACCGATACTAGCGAGGCAATAGTCAACATCAAAGAGAAATGTAAACACGCAATAAACATGGGTGTTTAATGAGGGAAGCCACGACAAACCGAACACACATAACTGAGAAATAAATTATAACGGCATGATAATCGAGCGCCCCATGGACACTCACCAAATGAATAACCCATGATCAAAAACATGATATTTCAGCGTCACACCTGAAACTTGTAAAAGTTTATTTCACAACTATAACAATGCAAAAAAACCTTATCCCTAGGCATTAGTCGATAAGTAATACCGCCCTCCCACAAACGTCGCGAAGGGGTTTATTCAGGCCAAAAAAAAGCACCAGTAGTGAGCTGGTGCTGGAAGGTCTACGCAGTAAAAATCAGGGATCCACAGTGAAGAAGGACAATCGCCCTACTTTGGTTTTCGATAGCTGTTGATGATCGCCGAGAAGTCCTTGCCCCCTTCCCCACGTTGGCTCATCGATTGATACAACTGCTGCGCCACTGCGCCGAGGATCACCGGCTGGTGTGCCTGGCGGGCCGCTTCAGTGGCCAGTCCCAGATCCTTGAGCATCAGTTCTGCACCAAACCCACCGGTATAACCCCGGGACGACGGCGCCGTCTCGATAATCCCTGGCCATGGGTTGTAGGTGTCCGAACTCCAGCAGCGCCCGGTGGAGCTGTTGATGATTCCCGCCAACACTTGGGTGTCGATGCCCAGCGCATCGCCCAGGGCCATGGCTTCGCTGACGCCGACCATGGTGATACCCAGCAGCAGGTTGTTGCAGATCTTGGCGATTTGCCCGGTGCCGACTTCGCCGCAATGGACGATGTTGCGGCCCATCTGCGCCAGCACCGGTTGCAGGGTGGCGAACAGTTCCGGGGTGGCGCCGACCATGAAGGTCAACGTCCCGGCCTGGGCACCGCCGGTGCCGCCGGACACTGGAGCATCCGCCATCACCACGCCTTGTTTCGCTGCCGCCGCCGCTACATCGCGGGCGGTCTGCGGGTCGATGGTGCTGCAATCCACCGCCGGCACGCCTTT
>NZ_JACARK010000079.1:0-366 GCF_013386655.1 Pseudomonas sp. K5002
GCCGATGCCGACGGCAAGCCGCTGTTCGACCTGGAAGGCGAGGGCAGCGTGCCGCTGCTGGCCTACAGCGCCGGAGCTTTCCTGGGGCGCTCGGTAAACCTGCTGCTGCGCCAGCGGGCGCTGCGCTTTACCACGATTTACGAAACGGCCATGGCCGACAGCCTGAAAAGCATGGCCCTTGAGGGCTTGGGCATTGCCTGGGTGCCGCAGTTGAGCGTGCGCGCCGAGCTGGCCCGGGGTGAACTGGTGGTGTGCGGCGGCCCGCAATGGCATGTGCCGCTGGAGATCCGGTTGTATCGCTGTGCGTTGGTGCGCAAGGCGAACGTGCGGTTGTTGTGGCGCAAGCTGGAAGGCGGCGCGGCGCAG
>NZ_JACARK010000079.1:391-12580 GCF_013386655.1 Pseudomonas sp. K5002
TGATCCACCGCATTCGCGAGCAAGCCCGCTCCCACATTCTTTTTGTGGTGTGTTCGCTGACCTGGAAGTCAATAAAACCGCCTGTTTGAGGTGTAAGACAGATGGTCATTCCAGGGGCTGTTTATCTGCGTTATTACGGTATACTGCGCGGCCTTCGGCCGGTCCAACCGGCCTTAATTCGTACAACAAGCCACGCTGGATTTCCCGCGTGGCTTGTTGTTTTTTGACGCGCCTGCGGGCGCCCAGAGAGAAGAGGCACGACGATGAGTGCATTGGTTGGCGTGATCATGGGCTCCAAGTCCGATTGGTCCACCCTTAGCCACACCGCCGATATGCTGGAAAAACTCGGCATTCCCTACGAAGTGAAGGTGGTTTCCGCCCACCGCACTCCGGATTTGCTGTTCCAGTATGCCGATGAAGCAGAATCCCGTGGCATCGAGGTAATCATCGCCGGTGCCGGCGGCGCAGCTCACCTGCCAGGCATGTGTGCAGCCAAGACTCACCTGCCAGTGCTGGGCGTACCGGTGCAGTCGTCGATGCTCTCGGGCGTGGATTCGCTGTTGTCCATCGTGCAGATGCCCGCCGGTATTCCGGTGGCCACCCTGGCGATCGGCAAGGCCGGCGCGATCAACGCTGCCTTGTTGTCCGCCAGCATCCTTGGCGCCAAGCACCCGCAGTTCCACGCGGCGCTGAAAAAATTCCGTGCTGAGCAGACAGACAGCGTCCTGGACAATCCAGACCCACGCATTGCCTGAGGTGGTTGATTGATGAAAATCGGTGTAATCGGTGGCGGCCAACTGGGCCGCATGCTGGCCCTGGCGGGTACGCCGCTGGGGATGAACTTCGCTTTCCTGGATCCGGCACCAGATGCCTGTGCAGCTGCCCTGGGTGAACACCTGCGTGCGGACTACAGCGACCCGGATCACCTGCGCCAGCTGGCCGATGAAGTCGACCTGGTGACCTTCGAGTTTGAAAGCGTCCCGGCTGAAACCGTGGCCTTCCTGTCGCAGTTCGTGCCGGTATACCCGAGCGCCGAAGCCTTGCGCATCGCTCGTGACCGCTGGTTCGAGAAGAGCATGTTCAAGGACCTGGGCATCCCGACACCGGCTTTCGCCGACATCCAGTCCCAGGCTGACCTGGACGCCGCGGTCGCCTCCATCGGCCTGCCGGCCGTGTTGAAGACCCGCACCCTGGGTTACGACGGCAAGGGCCAGAAAGTCCTGCGCACCGCCGCCGACGTGGTCGGTACCTTCGCCGAACTGGGCAGCGTCGGCTGCCTGCTGGAAGGCTTCGTGCCGTTCACCGGTGAAGTCTCGCTGATTGCCGTGCGTGCCCGCGATGGCGAAACGCGTTTCTACCCGCTGGTGCACAACACCCACGACAGCGGCATCCTCAAGCTGTCCGTGGCCAGCACCGATCACCCGCTGCAAGCCCTGGCCGAAGATTATTCGAGCCGTGTGCTGAAGCAACTGGATTACGTCGGCGTGATGGCGTTCGAGTTCTTTGAAGTCGACGGTGGCCTCAAGGCCAACGAAATCGCCCCGCGCGTGCACAACTCCGGGCACTGGACCACCGAAGGCGCCGAGTGCAGCCAGTTCGAAAACCACCTGCGGGCGGTAGCGGGCTTGCCATTGGGCTCCACGGCAAAAGTCGGCGAGAGCGCCATGCTCAACTTCATCGGCGTGGTGCCGCCGGTTGATCGCGTGATCGCGATTGATGACTGCCATCTGCATCACTACGGCAAGGCGTTCAAGGCCGGGCGCAAGGTCGGCCACGCCAACCTGCGCTGCAAGGATCGCGCGACGCTGCAAGCGCAGATCCTCAAGGTCGAAGCGCTGATCGCCGAGCAATAACCCAAGGCCGGGCGGAACCATTGGTACCCGCCACCCTCTGATTGCAGGAAGCCAAAGTCTGACTAGGCTTTGACTGAATTCACTTCAATCAGAGGGAAATGCCATGGGTATCATTGGGACCATCTTTATCGGTTTGATCGTCGGCCTGCTGGCGCGTTTCCTGAAGCCAGGCGACGACAGCATGGGCTGGATCATGACCATCCTGCTGGGTATCGCCGGTTCGCTGGTTGCGACCTATGGTGGCCAGGCACTGGGTATCTATCAGGCGGGCCAGGGCGCAGGCTTCATTGGTGCGCTGGTGGGTGCCGTGGTGCTGCTGGTGATCTACGGTCTGCTGAAAAAGAAGTAATTTAGCGACCAAGCCCTCTGCGCTGCGCAGGCGCAGAGGGCTAGAATGCCGGCACTGTAATCCTTGCCGAGCCTCTCCATGCGCCGTCTTCTGTTATCCCTTCTTCTATGCACCGGGTTGGCCCACGCTGGCGAACTGCCGGAAACCGACTGGCTGGAACTGATGCCCAAGTCGGACCAGAAAGCCCTCGAAGAAATGCCGGAAATCGACCACAACTCCCCGGAAGCCCAAGGCACGTTCACCGCAAAGGGTGGCCTGAAGCAGAGCAAGGGTTTGCCGGCGGTTATGTATTCCACCAAGACGGTGGCTGCCATGAACGGCAAGAATATTCGCATTGGCGGCTACCCCGTGCCGCTGGAAACCGACGCCAAGGGCCGCAGCACGCTGTTCTTCCTGGTGCCTTATCCGGGCGCCTGCATCCACGTTCCGCCACCGCCGCCCAACCAGTTGGTGCTGGTGCGTTATCCCAAGGGCTTGAAGCTGGATGACATCTACACGCCGCTGTGGGTGACGGGCACGCTGAAGGTGGAGAAGGTCAACAATGACCTGGCCGATGCGGCGTATGCGTTGGATGCGGGGAAGGTGCGGGCGGTCAAGGAATCGGATCTCTGATCTGATGCAGAACCTAATGTGGGAGCGGGCTTGCTCGCGAATGCGGTGTGTCAGTCAGCACATGCACTAACTGGAACGCCGCATTAGCGAGCAAGCCCGCTCCCACATTTTTGATTGGGGTTACAGGGCGATACCGCTGATGCTCACGCCCAGGGTATGGCTTTCACCCGGCGCCAGCGTCACCACATCGTCCAGCACATTCGCGGTCTCGATGCACAACATGCCCTGCCAGCCGTCGTCGGCCATGTCGCTGAAAGCCTTGGCACGTTCGGTCCACGGGTTCCAGATCACCGTCGAGCGCGAGCCTGTGCTGGTGAGCTGAACGCGGCGCTGCCAGTCTTTATCGACGATGTTCACTTGAGTCGGGGTGTCGAGGTAGATGCGGTCGGTCTCGGCGGTGAAGTGCAGCAGCCCGGATTGCTGCTTTGGCGTCCAGCCGTCGGCGGTATCGATATAGTCCCGCCCGTCCAGGCCGTCGACCTGCACGTTGCGTACATCGCTGACCGCAAAATAGCTGTGCAGCGCCTGGCTGAGGCTGACGGTCTCGGCGCCGTGGTTGTGGCTGGTCAGGCGGATGTGCAGTTGATCATCCAGCAGGATGCTCATCTTCAGGTCGACCTGATGCGGCCAACCCGGGAAGCCACCTTCAGGCACCGGCAGCTCCAGCTCAACCCTCAGCGCTGTACCTTCAGCCTCAACGCCAGCCAACGTCCAGTCAGCGGTCCGCACGAAACCATGGGCACCGGCCGGCTCGGCGCCCTGGTACATGGCCTTGACGCTCTGCGGGTTGCGGTCGAATACGCCAAACCACGGCCAGCACACCGGCACGCCGGTACGAATGCCTTTGCCTTTCTTGAACAGCACCTGATCGTTGGGCCAGATCAGCGGCTTCTCGCCGGTGCGCTGGTAACTCACGATGTGCGCGCCTTGCTGGGCCACCACCAATTCGGCGCCGTTGTGGCGGATGCGCCAAGCGTTCAGCTCATCCAGTTTTACGGTTTCAACGTTGGGCGTAGACATAGGCGCGCGCTCTCAATGGCAGACAATGGGGCAATGGACCGTCAAAACGTCGCGATGTTTAACGCGCCCGCGACGGAACCGAGCGGGTGCGGCCGCTGCCATCGATGGCAACGAACACAAACACCGCCTCGGTGACTTTGCGCCATTCGCTGGACAGCGGGTCGTCGCTCCACACTTCGACCATCATCTGGATCGAGCTGCGGCCGATTTCCAGGGCCTGGGTGTAGAAGGACAACTGCGCGCCGACGGCCACGGGCACCAGGAATGCCATGCGATCAATCGCCACGGTGGCTACGCGGCCACCGGCAACCTTGCTCGCCATGGCGGTGCCGGCCAGGTCCATCTGCGCGACCAGCCAGCCGCCGAAGATGTCGCCGAAACCGTTGGTTTCACGCGGGAGTGCGGTGATTTGCAGGGCGAGATCGCCTTGCGGGATAGGATCTTCTTGTTCGAGTTCGATCATGCCGGTGCCTCTGACCCGTGACGCTTTATGGGTATTTCAAGTGGATAGCCGTCTTCTGGAAAAACGTTTCAGCACCAACATACACCGCTCGATGCGTTTCTCGTAAGGCGTACTAAAGGGAAACTCTGCCAAATCGGCTGGTGTATAACCAACGGCGTTTTGGCACAGCAGCCCCTCAAGGATGCGGGTCTGGCGCTTGCAAGGGCCGAGTATATCGAGCCGTCGGCGCCACGACGACCTCCCGACGCTCATTTGGTCGGTAAATAGACGCTGTATCGCGGCTTTTTCCGGCAACTGTGCTCCTGCTCATATTAATTGCACGTCTGCTGCGGAAATATTTCGCGGATCTGAACTGTTAACGGCTCAACGCTGTGCTTTTTCAAGCGATTTGCTATCTTGCCAAGCCTGCCGCAAGTCCCGGGCTTGCCGTCCTGACTACTATAAGAGAAGCCTTGCCATGTCCTCCGTGCCCGCAAGCAGTGCGCAACCTTCGCGCCCGCTGACCCGCAACGACTACAAAACCCTGTCGCTGTCTGCCTTGGGCGGGGCGCTGGAGTTCTACGACTTCATCATCTTCGTATTTTTTGCGACGGTAGTCGGGAAGCTGTTCTTCCCGGCGGACATGCCCGAATGGCTGCGCATGATGCAGACCTTCGGCATCTTCGCCGCCGGCTACCTGGCGCGGCCGCTGGGCGGGATCATCATGGCGCACTTCGGCGACCTGCTGGGGCGCAAGAAGATGTTCACCCTGAGCATCTTCATGATGGCCGTGCCGACCCTGATCATGGGCCTGCTGCCGACCTACGCGCAGATCGGCCTGTGGGCGCCGATCCTGTTGCTGCTGATGCGCGTGATCCAGGGCGCGGCGATTGGCGGTGAAGTGCCGGGCGCGTGGGTGTTCGTGTCCGAGCACGTACCGCCCCGTCACATCGGTTATGCCTGCGGCACCCTGACCAGCGGCCTGACGGCCGGCATTCTGTTGGGTTCGCTGGTGGCCACGGCCATCAACACGCTCTACAGCCCGGAACAGGTGTCGGATTACGCCTGGCGCATTCCGTTCCTGCTGGGGGGTGTGTTCGGCCTGTTGTCGGTGTACCTGCGTCGCTGGCTGCACGAAACCCCGATCTTCGCCGAGATGCAGCAGCGCAAGACCCTGGCGGCCGAGCTGCCGTTGCGCGCGGTGTTGCGTGACCATCGTGGCGCCATCGTACTGTCGATGCTGTTGACCTGGCTGCTGTCGGCCGGTGTGGTCGTGGTTATCCTGATGACGCCGACCGTGCTGCAAACGATCTACCACTTCAGCCCAACGGTGGCGCTGCAGGCCAATAGCCTGGCCATCGTCACCCTGAGCCTGGGGTGTATTGCTTCCGGCGCCCTGGCCGACCGTTTTGGTGCCGGGCGCGTGCTGATCATCGGTTGTGCCTTGTTGCTGGCAACGTCCTGGACGCTCTATCACAGCCTGATGGCTCACCCGGACTGGCTGTTCCCGCTGTACGCCTTGACCGGCCTGTTTGTAGGCACCATTGGCGTGGTGCCCTATGTCATGGTGAAAGCGTTCCCGCCGGTGGTGCGTTTCAGCGGTTTGTCGTTCTCCTACAACGTCGCCTACGCCGTATTCGGTGGCCTGACGCCGTTAGCGGTGTCGCTGCTGATGAAGGAAAGCCCGATGGGCCCTGCTTACTACGTGGCTGCCCTGTGCGTGATGGGGATGGCGGTGGGTGGGTACCTGTGGAAGCGCGGGCGCTGACACGTTTTTGAAAACTGCCGGACAACCTTGTGGCGAGGGAGCTTGCTCCCGTTGAACTGCGCAGCGGTTCCATTCTGGGGGCCGCTACGCGACCCAACGGGAGCAAGCTCCCTCGCCACAGATTTTGCCTTACAACGATTACAGATTGTTTCCACGAAATCGCTCCAACCTCCTCGCAAGCCCCGGATTTATTGGCGTTTCTCCTTCCTGTCAGCTTTTTCATAAATGCTGGCCTTTCATCTAATTGTCATATTCCAGACATAGAGTGTTCACACGGCCTACCGATACTTGGCCCCGATCCAACTATCCCTATCTGCTAGGAGCAAGGCATGAAACTGAAACGTTTGATGGCGGCAATGACTTTTGTCGCTGCTGGCGTTGCGACCGCTAACGCGGTAGCCGCTGGTGTTGACCCGGCGATTCCGGCTTACGTGAAGACCACTGGTGTGTCGGGCAACCTGTCCAGCGTTGGTTCCGATACCCTGGCAAACCTGATGACCCTGTGGGCTGAGGGTTACAAAAAGGAATACCCGAACGTCAACATCCAGATTCAGGCCGCCGGCTCCGCCACTGCACCTCCTGCACTGACTGAAGGCACCTCCAACCTGGGCCCGATGAGCCGCAAGATGAAGGACACCGAGCTGGCTGCCTTCGAGCAGAAGTACGGCTACAAGCCAACCGCGATCCCGGTTGCCGTGGATGCCCTGGCCGTGTTCGTGCACAAGGACAACCCGATCCAGCACCTGACCATGGAACAAGTCGACGCGATCTTCTCCTCGACTCGTCTGTGCGGCGCCAAGGCTGACGTCAAGACCTGGGGCGACCTGGGCGTGACCGGCGACCTGGCCAACAAGCCAGTGCAACTGTTCGGTCGCAACTCGGTATCCGGCACCTACGGCTACTTCAAGGAAGAAGCCCTGTGCAAAGGCGACTACAAGCCTAACGTGAACGAACAACCTGGTTCGGCGTCGGTTGTGCAGTCCATCAGCTCCTCGCTGAACGGCATCGGTTACTCGGGCATCGGTTACAAAACCGCCAGCGTGAAAACCGTGGCCCTGGCCAAGAAAGGCAGCACTGACTTCATCGAAGACAGCGAAGAAAACGCCCTGAACGGCAAATACCCGCTGTCGCGCTTCCTCTACGTCTACGTCAACAAAGCCCCGAACAAGCCTCTGGCCCCGCTGGAAGCCGAGTTCGTGAAGCTGGTTCTGTCCAAACAGGGCCAGGAAGTGGTAGTGAAAGACGGCTACATCCCGCTGCCAGCCAAAGTTGCCGCCAAGGCACTGGCTGACCTGGGCCTGAAAGAAGGTGGCAAATAAGCCGCCGGTAAACCTGCCTGGAACCGCGGTTTACCCACGGTTCAAGGCCTCGGCGGGGTCTGTAAGACCTGGACCTCGCCCCCCATTTTTTAATCCGCTGCCAGCCCTGCTACGCGGCGGATTTCTTGCGTCACTGCATTGTCATCTTTCTGTCATACAGGATCGCTAGGGTGTGCGCATGAATGATCTGGCCAATTCCACCATGACGACGACTTCTCCCCCCAAGCGCATTGATTTCAATACGCCTGAGCTGCAACGCAAGCGCCGCATCCGCGCGCTCAAGGATCGCCTGACCCGCTGGTACGTGCTGATTGGCGGCCTTGCCGTCCTGGGCGCGATCACCTTGATCTTCTTCTTCCTCGCCTACGTGGTCGCGCCGCTGTTCCACGGCGCCAACCTGACCAAGGAAGAGGCCCTCGCGCCTGCCTGGCTGCAGGATGCCGGCAAGCCGCTGATGATCTCCATGGAAGAACAGAACCAGGTCGCCATGCGGGTTTCCGACAAGGGCCAGGCGCTGTTCTTCAACGTTGACACGGGTGCCGAACTCAAGCGCGTTGACCTGCCGTTGCCGGCGGGCGTGACAGTCGCCTCCATTGGTGAAGACCAGCCCGGCAGCCCGCTGGTGATCCTCGGCCTGTCCAACGGCCAGTCCCTGGTGTTCCGCCACACCTATAAAGTGTCGTACCCGGACGGCAAGAAGACCATCTCGCCCGCCGTTGAATACCCTTACGGCGAAACACCGATCGTCCTCGACGAACAAGGCCGCTCCCTTGAGCATGTCGCCTTGAACGCGACCGACTCGACGCTGGTGGTGGCCGGTTCCAGTGGTGCCCATCTGAACGTGCTGTCCATCAGCCGTGAAGAAAACATGATGACCGAGGAAGTCACCACCGAGCAGAAACGCATCGAGCTGCCGCAAATGACCGAGCCGGTCAAAGCCATCTTCGTTGATCCGCGCCAGCAGTGGCTGTACGTGATCAACGGTCGCGCCCAGGCCGACGTTTTCAGCCTGCGGGACAACAGCCTCAACGGTCGCTACAAATTATTGGAAGACGGCGTGGCGCAAGTCACGGCCAGCACCCAACTGGTGGGCGGCATCTCGCTGATCATCGGTAACTCCAGCGGTGGCCTGGCGCAGTGGTTCATGGCCCGCGACCCGGACGGCGAACAACGCCTGAAGCAGATCCGTACCTTCCAGATGGGCACCGCGCCTATCGTTGAAATCACTGCTGAAGAACGTCGCAAAGGCTTCACCGCCCTCGACGCTTCCGGCAAGTTCGGTGTGTTCCACAGCACTGCCCACCGTACGTTGCTGGTGGACCAGGTGGTCGACGGCAACGGTATCTTCGGCATGTCGCCACGGGCCAACCGTGTGATCGTCGAGGCCGGCGGCAAGCTGCAACCGCTGCTGCTGGACAACCCGCACCCTGAAGTTTCCTGGAGCGCGCTGTGGAGCAAGGTCTGGTACGAAAACTACGACGAACCTAAATACGTCTGGCAATCGACCGCCGCCAACACCGACTTCGAACCCAAGATGAGCCTGGCGCCCCTGACCTTCGGTACCCTGAAGGCCGCGTTCTACGCCATGCTGCTGGCCGCACCACTGGCCGTTGCCGCTGCGATCTACACCGCTTACTTCATGGCCCCGAGCCTGCGCCGCAAGGTCAAGCCGGTGATCGAATTGATGGAAGCGATGCCGACGGTGATCCTCGGCTTCTTCGCCGGCCTGTTCCTGGCGCCGTATGTCGAAGGGCACCTGCCGGGGATTTTCAGCCTGCTGATGTTGCTGCCGATTGGCATCCTGGTGGCCGGCTTCGTCTTCAGCCGCCTGCCTGAGTCGATCCGCCTGCGGGTCCCGGATGGCTGGGAAAGCGCGATCCTGATCCCGGTCATCCTGTTTGTGGGCTGGCTCTCGTTGTACATGAGCCCGTACCTGGAAACCTGGTTCTTCGGCGGCGACATGCGCATGTGGATCTCCCACGACCTGGGCATCACCTACGACCAGCGCAACGCCCTGGTAGTCGGCCTGGCCATGGGTTTCGCGGTGATCCCGAACATCTACTCCATCGCCGAAGACGCCGTGTTCAGCGTGCCGCGCGGCCTGACCCTGGGCTCCCTGGCCCTGGGCGCCACGCCATGGCAGACCATGACCCGCGTCGTGATCCTGACCGCCAGCCCAGGCATCTTCTCGGCGCTGATGATCGGCATGGGCCGCGCGGTCGGTGAAACCATGATCGTGCTGATGGCCACCGGCAATACGCCGGTGATGGAGATGAACCTGTTTGAAGGCCTGCGCACCCTGGCAGCCAACGTCGCGGTGGAAATGCCCGAATCGGAAGTCGGCGGCAGTCACTACCGCGTGCTGTTCCTCTCGGCGCTGGTGCTGCTGCTGTTCACCTTCATCATGAACACCCTCGCCGAGCTGATTCGTCAGCGTCTGCGCAAGAAATACTCGTCGCTTTAAGAAAGGTAGAAGTCTGTGAAACAGAACTCCCTGAATGGATGGTTCAAGAGCGGCGCCCCGGGCGTCTGGATCAGCGGTGGCGCGGTGTCCATCGCGGTCATCATGACCATTGGTTTGCTTGCCGTGATTGCCGTGCGTGGCCTGGGCCACTTCTGGCCGGCCGACCTGATCCAGGCCAACTACAACGTGCCGGGCCAGGAAAATCACATCGTCGTCGGCGAAGTGGTGCAGAAAGAAGAAGTGCCCCGCGAGCGCCTGAAAAGCGCTGGCTTGCCGGTGCCGGACCAAGGCCCGGAGTTCATGACCCGCGAGCTGATCAAGGTCGGCAACCGTGACTTGAACGGCAATGACTTCACCTGGATCGTCGGCGAGTGGCTGACCAACCAGACCAAGCCGGTCGAGTTGATGGCCATCGAGCGTCGTGAGTGGGGCAACTTCTACGGCACCCTGGTCAACGTCAAGCAGGACGGCAAGGTGATCGCCGAAGGCGAGGCGGCCTGGCCGGAACTGCAAGCCCGCGTGGACCGCGTCAACAAGCTCGCGGCCCAGCTCAAGACCCTCGAGAAGTCCGACATCGGCGCCATCAACGCCGGCCTCGAACGCATCCGCCTGCACGGTCGCAAGCTGGAGCTGGAAGGCAAGCTGGACGCCACCGCCCAGGCCGACATGGACAGCGGCCGCGCCGAACTGAACAACCGCTACAAGGATATCGAAGCCCGCCTGGCCGACCTGCACACCCAGTTCAACCGCGACAGCCTGACCGCCCGCGATGCCAACGGCAAAGAAATCGAAATCGGCATTGGCAAGGTGGTGCACGCTTACCAGCCGAACGCCATGGGCTACATGACCAAGGTTGGTTTCTACTTCAGCAAGGTCTGGGAATTCCTCAGCGACGATCCACGGGAAGCCAACACCGAAGGCGGGATTTTCCCGGCGATCTTCGGCACCGTGATGATGACCCTGATCATGGCGATGATCGTGACCCCGTTCGGCGTGCTGGCGGCGGTGTACCTGCGTGAATACGCCAAGCAGAACACCCTGACGCGGATCATCCGCATCGCGGTGAACAACCTGGCCGGTGTACCCGCCATCGTTTACGGCGTGTTCGGCCTTGGCTTCTTTGTGTACGTACTGGGCGGCTCGGTTGACCGGCTGTTCTTCGCCGAGGCCTTGCCGGCACCGACCTTCGGTACGCCTGGCCTGCTCTGGGCGTCGCTGACCCTGGCGCTGCTGGCGGTACCGGTGGTGATCGTGGCCACCGAAGAAGGCCTGGCGCGGATTCCTCGCACCGTACGTGAAGGTTCTTTGGCACTGGGCGCGACCAAGGCGGAAACGCTGTGGAAGATCGTGCTGCCGATGGCCAGCCCGGCGATGATGACCGGCATGATCCTCGCCGTGGCCCGCGCCGCCGGTGAAGTGGCGCCGCTGATGCTGGTGGGTGTGGTGAAACTGGCGCCGTCGCTACCGGTGGACGGCAACTACCCGTACCTGCACCTGGACCAGAAGATCATGCACCTGGGCTTCCATATCTATGACGTCGGCTTCCAGAGCCCCAACGTCGAAGCCGCGCGGCCGCTGGTGTACGCCACCGCCTTGCTGCTGGTGCTGGTGATCGCCACGCTCAACTTGTCGGCGGTGTGGATTCGTAACCACCTGCGCGAAAAATACAAAGCGCTGGACAGTTAATTGAAGTGAACGCGGACTAAATGTGGGAGCGGGCTTGCTCGCGAATGCGGTGTATCAGTCATACATAGGTCAACTGACCTGACGCCTTCGCGAGCAAGCCCGCTCCCACAAAACGAATTGGTAGCACAGGGAGCATCCCATGCAACATGAAACCCATTCCCACGGCATCAACATGTCAGCCCTGGGTCGCGACAAGCAGAGCCTGAGCCTGGCCCAGGAAACCGTGGCCATCGAAGTCCCGGGCCTGAGCCTGTACTACGGCGACAAGCAGGCGCTGTACGACGTCAGCATGAACATTCCGAAGCAGCGCGTGACCGCCTTCATCGGCCCGTCCGGGTGCGGCAAGTCGACCCTGCTGCGCACCTTCAACCGGATGAACGATCTGGTGGACGGCTGCCGCGTCGAGGGCGCGATCAACCTGTACGGCACCAACATCTACCGCAAGGGCGAAGACGTAGCCGAGCTGCGGCGCCGGGTGGGCATGGTGTTCCAGAAGCCCAACCCGTTTCCCAAGACCATCTACGAAAACGTGGTCTACGGCCTGCGCATCCAGGGCATCAACAAAAAGCGCGTCCTCGACGAAGCCGTTGAGTGGGCACTGAAAGGCGCGGCGCTGTGGGACGAGGTCAAGGACCGCCTGCACGAGTCGGCCCTCGGTTTGTCCGGCGGCCAGCAG
>NZ_JACARK010000787.1:0-6852 GCF_013386655.1 Pseudomonas sp. K5002
GCCACGCCACCCCGCCCGAGGCCGGCTCACCCAAACCCGGCAAGTAGATAATCAGCGGCAAGCGCTCGTGGGTCACCGGTGCCAGCCACGCAACGTTCACCGATTGCTTGTCGAGCTGCCAGGTCGCGCCCCAGCCGGACGTTTCATAATGGGACGGTTGATACGCGGTGCTCAGTTCCTTGTTGACCCGCTCGCTGAATTCGGCCCGCGGGTTTGGCGGATCGCCCGCACACCCCGCAATCAATCCCAGGCTGCCCACCAGGGCGCTCACCGCCAGCCAGTACCGAGGTTGAAGGTTCATTCGATTCACACCGCCGTTCAGTTCAAGGTAACTGGCAGCCTAACCGACCCGCCGGCGAACGCAGCACCCGCGCAGGTAAAGAATGGGTAAAGCGTGACGGCACGATGGCCCTCTTCGCGGGTCTTTGTTTTATCAAAGCCGGAAAAATTTCAAGGAGACGCCTGTGAGCATCAGAGACAATCCCGAGGACTATCAGGATCTCAAGCGGGCCGTCGGTTTGCTGGAGTCACCCTCCCTGACGGCCAGGCTGTCCGGCATGATCGGCTCCCCGATTGAAAGCGCGGTAAAGGCATTGCCGGGGGTGGTTTCCAAACGGATCAATGGCGCGGTGGCGGCAGCGCTGCATTCATCCGCCGGCGCGGCGCTGAAAAGCCTGGACAACAGTCCGAGAAAACCGGCCTCGACCCGGCTGCACAAGGCTTTTGCGGCCACCTCGGGCGCCATCGGCGGGGCCTTCGGTTTCGCGGCGCTGTTTATCGAGCTGCCGATCTCCACCACCATCATGATGCGCGCGGTCGCCGACGTGGCGCGCAGCGAGGGTTTCGACCTGGGCGACTTTTCGACCAAACAAGCCTGCATCGAGGTGTTTGCCATGGGTGGCACCAGCCAGGCCGACGATGCAACGGAGACCGGTTACTACATGACCCGCAGCTTCACCACCCAGGCCATGCAACAACTGTCCAAGGAGCTGGCGGGGATCGCCGCCAAGCAGGGCTCCAAGGCCATCAGCAGCTTGTCCCCGGGCCAAGCCGGGAAATGGCTGGCGATCCTCATCGATAAAGTCGCGACACGTTTTGGCTTTACCATTTCCAGCAAGTTCGCAGCCCAGGCCGTTCCCGTGATGGGCGCCTTTACCGGGGCGACAATCAATGCACTGTTCACCCACTTCTACCAGGACATGGCGCGGGGGCACTTCATCGTTAAACGGCTGGAAGAGAAATATGGTTTTGAGCCCATCAAGGATGCGTACATGGCCATCAAGGCGGCGCCACGGGTGAACTAGAAGCGCGGAAATGCCGGAAAAATTTTTAATGCCGTGCATCCACTTCGCTGCCCCGCGCGTACATTCATCCGCAGGGCGCAAGAATTAGGGAGATACGCAGGAAGAGATCACCCGGACGCCATACCCTTGAGCTATCTGATGAATAGAAAAACAACATCATAATGATGGCACTGTCTGATACCTTGTTATACGAACATAACCACTTTGAGGATTGTCATGGGCGAAGGCGCTCCTATTCCGCCGAATGAAATTGAACGGCTAAAAGAGGTCGCGAAATTTTGTCCAACCGACAGCGATAGTGATGATGTATTTGAAAAGATCGTCGAGATGGCGTCTGCCTATTACAACGCCCCCATCGCACTGATTTCAATTGTCGATAAACACCGGCAATGGTTCAGGGCACGGGTGGGAATTACAGAAACGCAGACACCGCGAGAAGTGTCTTTTTGCGCCTACTCTACCCTGGACAACGCCCTGCTGGAGGTGTCGGACGCAACGCTGGATGCCCGCTTCAAAGACAATCCCCTGGTCACGGGGCCGCCGCATATTCGTTATTACGCGGGCGCGCCATTGATCACGGAGGATGGCTTTACCCTGGGAAGTCTCTGCATCATTGATACTGTCCCCCGCCCTCCCATGAGCGAGCGTGACAGTGCAATGCTCAACGACTTTGCCGAGCTGGTCATGATGCGCATACAGGGCATGCGGTCCCGCAACTTCGTAGACCAACCGACGGGGCTATTCAATCGACTCAGGCTTGAGGAAGATATACGTCAAGCGCTTAAGCTTGAAAACGCGTGCCATGTGTACGCAGTTGACATTATCTCGCCAAAGTTTCTCAACGATATTGTAAAGGCCCTGGGCTACAGCTTTGCCGGAGACCTGGTTCTGGCGATCAAATCTCGCCTGCAAAACCTGTTACCCGCGCAGTGCCTGCTTTACAAAATCAGCCCGACGCGGTTTGGCTTCATCCTTGAGGAGAATCAAACCACCGAGCACATCTGCGAAAGTATTCTCAAGGACTTCAAAAAGCCTGTTGAATGCCACGGCATCCCCATCCTCATGCAAGTCGGGATTGGCGTGCTGCCCATTCACCATTCCGGCCCGCAAGACTGGCTACGCCTGCTGGTGAGTGCGGCAGATGAGGCGCGTGACCGCAAGCTGGGCTGGTCTCTTTATGAACCCCAGTTTGATGCGGCTCAACAACGCGCGTTCATGCTGTTGAGTTCATTGCCGGAAGCGGTCAGCTGCGACAAACAGTTCAGCCTGGTGTATCAGCCCAAAGTCAAACTGCCCTCGGGAAGCTGTGATTCAGTAGAGGCATTGCTACGCTGGAACCATCCGTTGCTTGGCCCCATCAGCCCTGCCGAGTTCATCCCCCTGGCCGAAAAAACCGCGTTGATACCGTCCGTTGGATTATGGGTGCTCAAGGCAATCATCCGGCAAGCCGCAGCCTGGAAAGCACAAGGCGTGCGCCTGCGAATAGCGATGAACATTACCGTCAGCGATCTGGAAAGCTCCGAGTTCGTGGACGCGATGATTCATGAGCTTCACCGGCATGACCTTGACCCTGCCGACTTTGAACTTGAGTTTACCGAAAGCATGTTGATGACCAACCCTGAGGAAGTCATCCGGCAACTGCAGCGCGTTCGGCAGATTGGCATAGAAGTCGCGGTTGATGATTTCGGCACGGGCTACAGTAACTGGGCGTACCTGAAGGAACTGCCGGCCACTACCGTCAAGCTGGATCAATCATTGATCAGCGGGCTGGGCAGCAATCAAAATGACAAGCAGTTGGTTAAAACCCTGATAGGCCTGGCGAAAGGGCTCGGCTACCGAGTCGTTGCCGAAGGCGTAGAAAACCAGGAAATCCTCGACCTCTTGATACAGTGGGGATGTTCCGAAGCGCAGGGCTACCTGATAGCAAAGCCCATGACCGCAACGGACCTGGAAACCTGGATCAGCCCAGGCCGCTAGCGAACAGGCCCACAGCGTGGGCCTGTAAACGTCAGGCGCCAGTGTCAGGCCAGTTCAAAGCGATCCAGGTTCATCACCTTGGTCCAGGCCGCCACGAAGTCCTCGACGAACTTCTCCTCGGCGTCGGCACTGCCATAGACTTCGGACAGCGCCCTCAACTGGGCATGCGAACCGAACACCAGGTCGACCCGGGTGCCAGTCCACTTGACGGCACCGGTCTTGCGGTCATGCGCCTCAAAGGTATCGTGGCTGCCGGTGACTGGCTTCCATTCAACGCCCATGTCCAGCAGGTTCCTGAAGAAGTCATTGGTCAGGATTCCCGGGCGCTCGGTGAACACCCCGTGCTTGCTTTCCCCGACATTTAGACCCAAGACCCGCAGTCCGCCCAACAGCACCGTCATTTCGGGTGCGGTCAATGTCAGCAGTTGCGCCTTGTCGATCAGCAACGCTTCGGCAGACACCTTGTAGTGCCCCTTCTGGTAGTTGCGAAAGCCATCGGCGACCGGTTCAAGGAAACCGAACGACTCGACATCCGTCTGCTCCTGGGAAGCATCCGTGCGCCCTGCCGTGAAAGGCACCGTGGTCTGGCGGCCGGCATTTTTGGCCGCCAGCTCAACCCCCACACTGCCCGCCAGCACGATCAGATCGGCCAGGGAAATCCTTTTGCCTCCCGTCTGTGCGGTATTGAAGTCGCCCTGAATAGCTTCGAGACGCTTCAGTACGCCCGACAGTTGCTCAGGCTGGTTGACCGCCCAGTCCTTCTGCGGAGCCAGGCGCAGGCGCCCGCCATTGGCTCCTCCGCGTTTATCGGAGCCGCGGAAGGTGGACGCCGCTGCCCATGCCGTCGAAACCAGCTGCGAGACCGTCAGCCCCGCGGCGAGAATCTTCTGCTTGAGCGCCGCCACATCCTGTTCATCCACCAGCGGATGATCGACCGCAGGAATCGGGTCCTGCCACAGCAACTCTTCCGCGGGGGTTTCCGGGCCGAGATAACGCGCAAGCGGGCCCATGTCGCGGTGGGTAAGTTTGAACCAGGCACGGGCAAAGGCGTCTGCCAGTTGGTCCGGGTTGGCCAGGAAACGTCGGGAGATCTGTTCGTACGCCGGATCGAAACGCAGCGCCAGGTCCGAGGTCAGCATGCTCGGCGCATGCCGCCTGCCGGCATCATGGGCATCCGGAACCTTGCCGGCGCCGGCACCGTTCTTCGGTGTCCACTGATGGGCGCCCGCCGGGCTCCTGGTCAGTTCCCATTCAAAGCCGAAGAGGTTTTCGAGGTACTCATTGCTCCATCTTGTCGGCGTCGAAGTCCAGGTCACCTCCAGCCCGCTGGTGATGGTGTCACCGCCCTTGCCGCTGCCGAAGCTGTTTTTCCAGCCCAGCCCCTGCTCTTCCAGGCCAGCCGCTTCCGGTTCCGGGCCGACGTTATCCGCCGGACCTGCGCCGTGGGTCTTGCCGAAGGCGTGACCGCCGGCGATCAGGGCTACGGTCTCTTCGTCATTCATCGCCATGCGACCGAAGGTTTCACGGATATCCTTCGCCGAGGCGACCGGATCCGGAACACCTTCAGGCCCTTCCGGGTTCACGTAGATCAAGCCCATCTGCACAGCGGCGAGGGGATTTTCCAGGTTGCGCTCACCGCCTCCGGTGCGGCTTTCTTCGTTGCCATGGTTCTGCGGTTCAGCCACCAACGGACCATCACCCGGCTGCTGCATTTTCTTTTGCACGCCGTAACGCTCTTCTCCCCCCAGCCACGTGGTCTCGGCGCCCCAGTAAACGTCCTCGTCCGGCTCCCAGACATCCGGGCGACCGCCGGAGAACCCGAAGGTCTTGAACCCCATCGACTCCAGCGCGACGTTACCGGTGAGTACGATCAAATCGGCCCAGGAAATCCGCCGGCCGTACTTTTGCTTGACCGGCCAGATCAGGCGACGGGCCTTATCCAGGCTGACGTTGTCAGGCCAGCTGTTGAGCGGTGCAAAGCGCTGCTGACCGGAACCGGCACCGCCGCGACCGTCGGCGGTACGGTAGGTCCCGGCGCTGTGCCAGGCCATGCGAATGAACAGCGGGCCGTAATGGCCAAAGTCCGCCGGCCACCAGTCCTGGGATTGCGTCATGACATCGCGCAAATCCTGCTTGACCGCTTCAAAGTCAAGGCTCTGGAACGCCTTGGCGTAATCGAAGCCCTCACCCATAGGGTCGCTGAGGGAGGAATGCTGATGCAGGATCTTCAGATTCAGTTGCTGGGGCCACCAGTCTCGGTTCGTGGTGCCGCCACCCGCAGCGTGGTTGAAAGGGCATTTCGATTCAGTTGACATGCTTGGCACACCTTTTAGTGACGTTTTCAAAGATTAGCCTCGTTCGCAGAAAACTCTAATAGCTGCAACGTTATCCCCTGATAGACCTGTTCTTGGGATTGAAAGCCGTCCTGGGGCCCCGCCCTGCATAAGAGCCACTGGGATCTCAAGACCAGAAAAAGCCATCCGCTCGACCTTTTATCGCGCGAACCCATCTTCAGTTTGCTTGCAGCTCTTGCGCTTGCGGTATTATGGTATACCATCATACACAAACCAATCAGCACCCAGGTGGAGCAGCCATGAGTTTTGAAATCCGCAAGATCGTCAGCTATGTAGAAGAAACCTTTATTGAAGGCGGCAAGGCCTCCGACACGCCAGTGACTATGGTGGGCCTGGCTGTCGTCCTGAAAAACCCGTGGCTGGGTCGCGGTTTTGTCGAAGACCTGAAACCGGAAATCCGTGCCAACTGCTCGGATCTCGGCGCACTGATGGTGGAGCGCCTGATTGGCATTATCGGTGGTGCAGACAACATCGAAGCCTATGGCAAGGCCGCCGTGGTCGGTGCCGACGGTGAAATCGAACACGCCTCGGCAATCATCCATACCCTGCGCTTTGGCAACCACTACCGCGAAGCGGTCAAGGCCAAGAGCTACCTGAGTTTTACCAACAAGCGCGGTGGCCCGGGCACATCGATTCAAATCCCGATGATGCACAAGGATGACGAAGGGCTGCGCTCGCACTACATCACCTTGGAAATGCAGATAGAAGATTCCCCGCGTGCCGACGAGATCGTGGTGGTCCTTGGGTGCGCCGACGGCGGCCGCCTGCACCCACGCATCGGCAACCGTTACATCGACCTGGAAGAGCTGGCAGCCGAGAAAGCCCAGTAAGCAAGACCGGTCACCCAAACAAAAAACATGCAGGAGCGCTCCATGATTCAGCTCACCGCTGATCGCACCCCGGCTGGCACCAGTTATCTGGCGACCGGCCAAGGCCAGCCTGTGGTTTTGATCCACGGCGTGGGCCTGAATAAAGAAATGTGGGGCGGGCAAGTCGTTGGCCTGGCCACGAATTATCGCGTGATCACCTATGACATGCTGGGCCATGGCGCCAGCCCACGCCCGGCTGCCGGCACCCCGCTGCTGGGGTATGCCGACCAGTTGCTGGAACTGCTCGACCACCTGCAACTGCCTCAGGCAACGGTGATCGGGTTTTCCATGGGCGGCCTGGTTGCGCGGGCGTTTGCCTTGCATTACCCCGAACGCCTGCAAGGCCTG
>NZ_JACARK010000788.1:0-3922 GCF_013386655.1 Pseudomonas sp. K5002
CAGCTTGGCGCCGCCACCCTCGGCGATGCACTGGTGCAGTTGCAGCAATGGCCCCTGCCGCCCCCCCTGAAACCCGGCCAGCGCTTCGAAGGCTGGCAGGTAGAGTCGCTGTTGGGGCAAAGCCGCCAATCCTTGCTCTATCGGGTGCGCGATGGCCATCAACAGGCGTGGCTGCTGAAGACCTTGCCGCTCAGCCACGACGATGACGTGTTCGCCGCCCAGGCATTGCTGTCAGAGGAATGGTTCCTGCGCCGGGTCGCCGGCCGCGCGTTTCCTGAAGTCCATCCAGCCAGTGGCCGTCAGCATTTGTACTACGTGATGCGTGAATACTCCGGCCAAACCCTGGCCGAACTGTTCAAGCACCAGGGCCCATTGCCCCTGGCGCAGTGGCAAACCCTGGCCGAGCGCCTGTTGCGTGCCGTCGGGCTGCTGCACCGCCGGCAGATCCTGCACCGCGACATCAAGCCGGAAAACCTGCTGCTGGGCGAGGATGGCGAATTGCGTGTGCTGGACTTCGGCCTGGCCTACTGCCCCGGGCTCTCGGAGGATCGCGCGCACCTGTTGCCTGGCACGCCAAGCTTTATCGCCCCGGAAGCCTTCAACGGCGAACGCCCTACCCCGCAACAGGACCTGTATAGCGTCGGTGTGACCTTGTATTACCTGCTCACCGGGCATTACCCCTACGGCGAAATCGAAGCTTTCCAGCGTCCCAGGTTCATTACGCCTGTCGGCGCCAGCCGCTACCGCCCCGACCTGCCCGACTGGCTGCAACAGAGCCTGGAGCGCGCAGTCGCCGCGCAACCCGAGCAACGTTATGAAACTGCCGAGGAATGGTTGCTGGTACTGGAGCAGGCGGATCGCCGCGAGTTGAGCACGCGACCAAAACCGCTGCTGGAGCGCGAACCGCTGAAGGTCTGGCAAACGTTGGCCGTGCTGTCGTTGCTGATCAATCTGGTGCTGTTGTACTGGCTGTTGCACCACTAAGAGGCGAAATTTCTCGATACATCGCCGCGCCACTTAACAAAACCGGCCAAAATCCTACTTGGCACAACCGCTGCATTAGCTTTCCCATCAACACACATATAGCCGCACCTTCAACGTCGAAGGTCGGGCTTCCCGAGAGAACGGGACCAGGACAAAGGCGTCCTCGCTACTTACGTAGCGGGGACGCCTTTTTTTGTTGCGCACGATTTGTCGAGCCACTGCGGAGAACGACATGAAGAAACTCAAACTGGTGATGATCGGCAACGGCATGGCCGGGGTTCGCACCCTTGAAGAATTGCTCAAGCTGAGCAGCGACCTGTACGACATCACCGTTTTCGGCGCCGAGCCCCACACCAATTACAACCGCATTTTGCTGTCGCCGGTGCTGGCCGGTGAGCAGACCTTCGAAGAGATCGTGCTCAATGACTTGAGCTGGTACCTCGATAACAACATCAAGCTGTTGCTTAACCGCAAAGTGGTGCAGATCGACCGGGTCAAACGCAAAGTCATCGCCGAAGACGGCAGCGAGGCCGAGTACGATCGCCTGCTGATCGCCACCGGCTCCACGCCGTTTATCCTGCCGATCCCGGGCAATACATTGCAGGGTGTGATCGGCTACCGCGACATCGCCGACACCCAGGCCATGATCGACACCGCCAAGACCCACAAGCACGCGGTCGTCATCGGCGGCGGCCTGCTGGGCCTGGAGGCCGCCAACGGCCTGATGCTGCGTGGCATGCACGTGACCGTGGTGCATATCGGCGAATGGCTGCTGGAACGGCAACTGGACAAGACCAGCGGCCAGTTGCTGCAAACCGAACTGGAAAGCCGTGGCCTGGTGTTTCGCTTGAAGGAGCAGACCGAGGCGCTGCATGACGCCGGCAACGGCCGCGTCGGCTCGGTGCAATTCAAGAATGGCGATGTGATCCCCGCCGACCTGGTGGTGATGGCTGCGGGCATCCGCCCCAACACCGAACTCGCGGAAAAATCCGGCATCCCGTGCAACCGCGGGATTCTGGTCAACGACACCCTGCAAACCTACGACCCGCGCATCTATGCCATCGGCGAATGCGCCAGCCATCGCGGGATTGCCTACGGCCTGGTGGCACCGCTGTTCGAGCAGGCCAAGGTCTGCGCCAACCACCTCGCCCAACTGGGTTTCGCGCGCTATCAAGGCTCGGTGACTTCGACCAAATTGAAAGTCACCGGCATCGACCTGTTCTCCGCCGGGGACTTCATGGGCGGCGAAGGCACGGAAACCATCACGCTTTCCGACCCGATTGGCGGCGTGTACAAGAAGCTGGTGATCAAGGACGACATCCTCGTCGGCGCCTGCCTGTACGGCGATACGGCTGACGGCGGCTGGTATTTCCGGCAGATCCGTGAGAACCATGCCATTGGCGAGATCCGCGATCACCTGATGTTCGGTGAAAATGCTTTGGGCGATGTAGGCCACCAAGGCCAGGACAAAGCCATGAGCATGGCCGACACCGCCGAAGTCTGCGGCTGCAACGGCGTGTGCAAGGGCACCATCGTCAAGGCGATTCAGGAACACGGGCTGTTCAGCGTCGACGATGTGAAGAAGCACACCAAGGCTGCGAGTTCCTGCGGTTCCTGCGCCGGGCTGGTGGAACAGATCCTGATCAACACCGTGGGCGGCGCGGCGGACGTCAAACCGAAAAGCGAAAAAGCCATCTGCGGCTGCAGCGACCTCAACCACGGGCAAATCCGCCAGGCCATCCGCGACCAGCACCTGCTGACCATCGCCGGCACCATGAGCTACCTGAACTGGCGCACCCCGAACGGCTGTGCCACCTGCCGCCCGGCACTCAACTACTACCTGATCTCCACCTGGCCCGGCGAGGCAAAAGACGATCCGCAATCGCGCCTGATCAACGAACGCGCCCACGCCAATATTCAGAAAGACGGCACCTACTCGGTAGTCCCAAGGATGTGGGGTGGTGTGACCAATCCGTCGGAACTGCGGCGCATCGCTGATGTGGCCGACAAGTACAACGTGCCGATGGTCAAGGTTACCGGCGGGCAGCGCATCGATTTGCTCGGCATCAAGAAGCAGGACTTGCCCGGCGTATGGAAAGACCTCGATATGCCATCCGGCCATGCCTACGGCAAATCCATCCGCACCGTGAAGACCTGCGTCGGCAGCGAGTTCTGCCGCTTTGGTACGCAGAACTCGACGCAACTGGGGATTGAGCTGGAACATGACCTGTTCAATATGTGGTCGCCCCACAAGGTCAAGCTGGCAGTGTCCGGCTGCCCGCGCAACTGCTCGGAAGCGGGGATCAAGGACGTGGGAATCATCGGCGTCGATTCCGGCTGGGAGATGTACATCGGCGGTAACGGCGGGATTAAGACCGAGGTCGCCGAGTTCTTCGTCAAGCTGAAAACCGCCGAAGAAGTGCGCGAATACAACGGCGCTTTCCTACAGCTCTACCGGGAAGAGGCCTTCTACCTGGAGCGCACCGTGCACTACCTGCAACGGGTCGGCATGGAGCACATCAAGAAGGCTGTACTGGAAGACCCGGCGCGGCGCCAGGCACTGAATGAACGCCTGCAATTCTCCCTGTCGTTCGAGCAGGACCCGTGGAAAGAACGCCTGGAACAGCCGCTGCTGAAAAAGGAATTCGACACCATCCCCGTCAAACTGCTGGAGGTGCCGGCATGAACTGGCTGGATATCTGCGCCCTCGAAGAAATCAACGCCCTGGGCTCGCGCATCATCAGCGGGCCAAAAGGCGACATCGCGATTTTTCGTACCAGTGAAGACGAGGTTTTCGCCCTCGACGACCGCTGCCCGCACAAGGGTGGCCCGCTGTCCCAAGGCTTGATCTACGGCAAGCGCGTGGCCTGCCCGCTGCACAACTGGCAGATCGACCTGGAGTCCGGGGAGGCCCAGGCACCGGACGTCGGCTGCGCCC
>NZ_JACARK010000789.1:0-5977 GCF_013386655.1 Pseudomonas sp. K5002
GACGGCTTGCAGGGCGCTGCGCCGGTACACCGAAAACGAATCCGAGCTGAAGCAGGTCTTGATCCCCAGCTCCGGCGCATCCGCCAGGCTTTTGCTGCGGCTTTGCGGCGGGTAATTGAAGTGGCGTGACTGGGCGCCCAGCACGCCGGCATCCGGGTGCGGCAACTGGCGGCCGTAAGCGACGCCGTTGAGCGGGTCCAGTTCCAGTTCGCCCACCAGGTTGGCGAACGTCTCGGGTTCGGCGGGGATCGCGTCCTGGGTCATCACGATCAGCGCGTCGCCGTCGACTTGCTCGCTGGCCCAGCGGCGGGTGCCGCCATGGTTGAAGTCCTTGGCATCGATCACTTCGACCCGTACGCCGAACTCGCGAAAACGCGCCACGGTGTCATCGCTGGAAGCGCTGTCGACCACCAGGGTTTCGTCCGGTTGCAGGGTTTGCATGCGCAGCGCCGGCAGCAGCCGGTCGAGGTGGCTGGAAGCGTTGCGGGTCGGGATGATCAGGGCGGTACGCATCACTTCTTCACTTCGGCCGGAGCCCGGCCGTAGATGTCGTCAAAACGTACAATGTCGTCTTCGCCCAGGTACTCGCCGCTCTGCACCTCGATCATCACCAGGTCGATGATGCCGGGGTTGGTCAGGCGGTGCTTGTGCCCGGCCGGAATGTAGGTGGACTCGTTGGCGTTGATCAGGAATTCACGGTCGCCGTTGGTAATCATCGCCGCGCCGCTGACTACTACCCAGTGCTCGCTGCGGTGATGGTGCATTTGCAGGGACAAGGAGGCCTGGGGCTTGACCACGATGCGCTTGATCTTGAAGCGGCTGCTTTCTTCCAGCACGGTGTAGGTGCCCCACGGCCGGGTGACAGTGCGGTGCAGGCTGAATGCCGGATGGTCCTGGCGCTTGAGCTCGGCGACGATGTAGCGCACGTCCTGGCTGCGCTTGGCGTCGGCAATCAGGATCGCATCCGGGGTGTCGACGACGATCAGGTCGCGCACGCCCACTGCGCCCAACACGCGCTTGGGCGAGTCGATGTAGCAGTTGTGCACGTCATGCAGGATCGCCTGGCCATTGACCTGGTTGCCGTTGGCGTCGCTGGGGGTGAGTTGGCGCACCGCGTCCCAGGAACCGATATCACTCCAGCCGATGTCGCAGGGCACCACCGCCACTTGCGCGGATTTTTCCATCAGCGCCACGTCGATCGAGATGTCGGGCGCCGCGCCGAAACCTTCAGCGTTCAGCTCGCGCTGACGGCAACTGTTGTTGTTCAGGCTGTGGCCGTGCTCGAGGGCGGCCTTGGCGGCGTCCAGCACGGCGGGGGCGTGCAGCGCCAGTTCCTCCAGCAATGTACCGGCCTTGAAGCAGAACATCCCGGCATTCCACAGGTGCTTGCCGCCGTCCAGGTAGCCCTGGGCGGTGGCCAGGTCGGGCTTCTCGACGAAGCGCTTGACCCGGAACCCCTGGCCCAGCGCCTCGCCTTGTTCGATATAGCCGAAGCCGGTTTCCGGGTGGTCGGGCTGGATGCCGAACGTCACCAGGTAGCCGGCCTCCGCCAGTTCGCGGGCCTGGGTGACGGCATCGGCGAAGGCGCTTTCATCAAGAATCAGATGGTCGGCGGGCAGGATCAGCAACTGCGCCTCGCTGCCGAAGTTTTCCTGTACATGCAGGGCGGCCACGGCGATGGCGGCGGCGGTGTTGCGCCCGAACGGCTCCAGCAACAGGTCAAGGGCCAGATGGGCCTTGTTGACCACGCGGTAGTCATCGAGGGTGCGAAACAGCAGGTCGCGGTTGGTCACCGTCAGCACGCTTTCCACGCCCGGCAGGTGACTGGCCCGCAGGAACGTCTTCTGCAGCAGGCTCTGGTCATCACGCATGCGCATGAAAGGCTTGGGCATGTTCTGCCGCGACACCGGCCACAGCCGGGTGCCCGAACCACCGGAAATGATGCAGGGAATCAAGCCGTTGAGGGTGTTCATCAATAGACTTCCTTGGTCGAAAGGACGGCCGGGACCGTCATGAAAACGATGTACAAGTCGAACCACACCGACCACTTCGAGATGTACTCCAGGTCGTACTCAACGCGTTTCTGGATCTTGAACAGGGTGTCGGTTTCACCACGATAGCCGTTGATTTGCGCCCAGCCAGTGATGCCCGGTTTTACCCGGTGGCGCGAGCTGTACTCGCTCACGGCAACTTCGTAGGGCACGCCGGCGGCCTTGGTCGCGGTGGCATGCGGGCGCGGGCCGACCATCGACATGTTGCCCAGCAGCACGTTGAACAGCTGCGGCAGCTCATCGATGCTGGTCTTGCGAATGATCCGGCCCACGCGGGTGATGCGCGGGTCGCCGCGGGTGGTCTGGCGGTCGGCGTTGAAGTCGCTCATCTCGGCGTACATCGAGCGGAACTTGAACACCCGGATCACGTTGTCGTTGTAGCCAAACCGGTTCTGGCGAAACAGCACCGGGCCCTTGGAGTCGAGCTTGATGGCAATCGCCGTGATCAGCATGATCGGCGACAGTGCCACCAGGCCCAGGGTTGCCAGGATCAGGTCTTCACAGCGCTTGATAAACGGCGACCAGCCCCGCAGCGGCACGTGGGAGGTGTTGAACATCAGGATGCCGCCGACATCGGTGATACGGCTGTGGCCATAGCGCAGGGCCGCCATGTCAGGCACCAGCATGACGTTGACCGACATCTGCCGCAGGCGCTTCACCAGCCCGTTGATCCGCTGTTCGGCGGCCCAGGGCAGGGTGATCATCACCTGGTTGACCTGCTCGGAGCGGATCAGTTTTTCCAGGTCGCGCGTGTTGCCCAGCAGCGGCAGGTTGCTCAGTTCCTTGGGGATGCGCTCGGTGCGGTCGTCGATAAAACCGATCAGTCCGGAACGGATATCGCCGTTGCGCTGCAAGTGGTCGGCCACGTGCACGGCGGTGTCGGTGAAGCCGAGGATCACCGTGCGTTGCAGGTATTTGCCGCTGGCCATCAGGTTGCGGAACAGGCGCAGCATCACGATCCGCTCCAGCCCGAACAACGCCAGGCTGGTGATAAACCAGAACGCCAGGTTGCGCGGGCTCAACTGCGGGAACATCAGCAGAATCTGGTACATGAACAGCAGGATGCAAAAGGCCGCGGACCAGGCCACCAGCATGGTGCGAAACCGCAGGCGGTTGCTGAACAGCTCCTCGGAGTAAACCCCCATGGCCTGGAACAGAATGATCGTCAGGATCGCGAAAAACAGCAGCAAGCCGAGAAAGTGCGCGCGCAGTTCGGGGGCCATCGGGTCTGGATAAAACAGCAGGATCAGTGCTGGAAAAACGGCGGTGAGGCCGTGCATCAATTTTACGAAAACAACAAAGAACTCAATGAAACCGGCCCGGGTCAAAAACAGGCTGTCGACTGACGACTTCTCGCGCATAAAAACATCCCTCATTGCACACCAGGGCTTCCTTGTTCGGCTGCTCATCCATAAAGGCAGGGCTTGCTTTATAAGTGGCGCCAGACGAACGGTTACTTCGCTGGGTAATACGCAATTACCTATCTATCTGCAGGGAATTTGCGGGGTAATGGCTAAATGATGGTTCCCTTTTCGTCGCTCGTCAAGGTTTTGACTATTTTATAAGACCTTCGGTCTAGACACGTCAGGTACTCTCCCGCGTGACAGTTTGTTGACTGTCTTGGTCGGATTTCCGGGTTTTCCCGGAACAAAATGCTGGCGTTTTGGAGTGTAGGAACAAATTTAGGAAATTTCCTGCGGCTGAGGAAAACCTTTTTTTGACGGAGGTCGGATGCGGGGTTTTTCGGGGACAAGCGACGAGTGGTGAGGACGTGAGTCCGTCACCACATTGAGGCGGTACTAACCTTAAAAATTGCCTTTCAAACTGACAGTGAAGTTGCGCGGTTCGCCGTAGAAATTACCCCAGTCGGCCGTTCCCACCGTCTGATAGTAATTTTTGTCGAAGAGATTGTTACCGTTCAGCGCCACCGTCCATGTGTCATCAACCCGGTACGCCAACCGCGCATTCCATACCGCATAACCGGCTTGTTCCAGTTTGATGCCTTGAATTCGGTAGTTGCTGCTCTGGGCGTTGACGCCGGTGCCGACGCTCCATTTCGACAGTGTGCCGTCCAACTGATAATCGCCCCACAAGCGCAGCATGTGTCGCGGCACGTAGCTGTTTGCGACCGCGCCAATGGCGGCGCTGTTGATGTTGTTGAGATTCTTGGTCTGGGTGTAGGTGTAGCCGCCCGCCACTTGCAAGCGTTCCAGCAACTCGCCACTCAACTCGGCTTCGACACCTTGTGCGCGAACCTTGCCAGTGTCGGTGTAGCAATAGCCGTCTGCCGAGGTACCGCATTGGGTGGTGTAGTCGGTTTCGGCGGCGTTTTTCTCGATAGCGCGGAACAATGCCAGCGAGCTGTTGAGGCGCCCCTCAAACCATTCGCCCTTGATGCCCAGTTCGTAGTTTTCGCCGATTTTGGGCTTGAGGGCAGCGCCGGTCACCGTGGCGTTGGAGCTTTGTGGCTGGAAGATATCGGCGTAGCTGGCGTACACCGAAAGGTTGTCGTCGAGGTCATAGATCACCGCGGCGAACGGCGTGACTTCACCGGTTTCCTTGGTGCGTGCATCCTGCAGGGCCCATTCGCCCCAGGCGAGGTTATTCGACTGGCGGCGGTTTTCGAACCAACTGACGCGACTGCCGAGCACCACCATCAATGGCTCGGCCAGCCTCAGGCGCAAAGTGGCGTAGGTACCGTACTGGGTGGCGGTTTCCTTGACGGTGCCGCCCCGGTACATGTTGGGCCAGAAGGTATCGTTGGCGGGCTGCGGGAAGTGGTGGTTGGGCAGGAAGATACTTTGCCGGTCGGGCAGGCTGCGGATCGCGTAGACATCGTCCTGGGTGCCACGGCTGCCATTGGCGCCGATGATGAGTTCATGCTGCAAACCGAACGCTTCGAACTTACCGTCCAGGTAGGCATCCAGTCCGAAATCCCGGTGGTCGTAGTCAAACAGCGCGGCGTACATCTCGGCGGTTGGCGCCGGATCACCGTACTTCACGGTGCCTTGGCTGGCGGCGTATTTGATGTCTTGCAGGTTGCGGCTGTTCACCGCCGTGACCTTGAGTTGCCAGTCGTCGTTGAAGTGGTGGGTGAGGTCGGCAAACAGCGTAGTGCGTTGGCTCTGCCAGTCGTTCCAGGCCTGGCCCAGGCAGGTGGAACGGCTCAGGCCGATGCTCTTGCCGTCGCTGTAGCGCGGCACACCGCCCCAGCAGGGCGTTGCATCGACATCTTCGTAGCTGGCACCGATGCCCAGGGTGGTGTCAGGCGAGAGGTCAACATCCAGTGCGAGGTAGACAGCTTGGTCCTGGCGCTTGGAGACGTCCATGTACGAGCCACGGTTCTGTTGGCTGACCACGGCGCGGCCGCGTACGGTGCCGCTGTCATTGAGCGGGCCGCCGGTATCGATGTCGGCGCGGTAGTTGTCCCAGGTGCCGGCAGACAGCGACAGGCTGGTGGTGGGTTTGTCTTGTGGCCGCTTGCGGACGAAGTTCACCGCACCACTGGCGGTGCCGGCGCCCTTGAGCATGCCGGCCGCACCCTTGAGCACTTCCACCCGGTCATAGATCGCCATGTTGGCGGTGAAGCTGTCGGCCTGTACGTAGTCTTTGCCGATGTCCAACGGCACACCGTCGAACTGGTATTGGCCGAGCATCTTGAAACCACGGGAATAGAAATACTTGCCACCCATAGGTGAGTCGTAGGTGGTGATGCCCGGGGTGTGTTCCAGTAATTGATCGATGGTGGTGATGTTCTGGTCGTCGATCAGCTTGCGGGTCATGACGCTGACCGATTGCGGTGTTTCCCGCAGGCTGTGGGCGCCCTTGCCGATGGTCACTGCGCCGGTGGTGTAGGAACCGCTGCCGTCAGTGGTGACGCCGAGGTGTTCGCCGGTCACGGTGGTGGCGCCCAGGTTCAGCGCGCC
>NZ_JACARK010000790.1:0-4007 GCF_013386655.1 Pseudomonas sp. K5002
CAGGCGTGGGGCGGGGGTCAGGGCGTTGGCGGGCGGCGGGCTGCCGAGGGTGACAAACGACACGCTGCCAGGCAGCGCCGGGCAACTGAAGAGCAGGCTGCAATAGCCGCACTTTTCCCAGAGCACGTGGTGTTCGTCGGGTGCTTTGTGGTGATCGGTCGCAGGCTTGGCGTCGCCATGGCAGCTCGGCGCGTCCATGGACATTTCCATCGACATGCCGGCGTGATGATCCATCGGCATCGCTTGGGAAATCAGCGGACCGATAAAGATCATCAGCATGGCGAACAGGCTGATCCAGCTGCCGCGCATAAGGCCTACAGGCTTACGGCGGTGCGGGGACAACCTGGCGCGTGGGGCGCCCATCGAGGTTTATCTATTGGGCGTGCATGTGTTCGTGGCCGGCCATGGGCGGCTGCTTCTGCACTGACACTTCCACCTTCACTGGCCCGGCCTTTTCAAAGTTCAGGGTCAGCGGGAAATGCTGGCCGTCGCGCAAAACGCTGCGGTCCTTCAGGTCCAGCAGCATCACGTGGTAGGCCATGGGCGCGAACGTCAGGTCACCTTTGGCCGGCACCGCGACGCTGGTCACCTGCTGCATCTTCATCAGATCGCCCTGCATCACATGCTCATGCAGTTCGGCCTTGGCGGCCACGGGCGTGTCGACGCTGAGCAAGCGATCCGCATGCTCGCCCTGGTTATGAATCACGAAATACGCCGCGACGGTCGGCGCATTGGGCGGCAGTTCCTGGGACCAGGGTTCGCTGACCACCAGTTCGCCGACCTTGAAGTCTTCGGCATTGGCAGCAGCACACACCGGCAGCAACAACGCAGCCAGAAGCAGGGAAGATTTGAGCATGGCAGTTCTCCAGAACGGTTCTAAACGCAGTTCACTTGCGAAGAAATCAGACCGTTGGAGAGGCGCGGGGGTTAAGGCTCGGCCATTGCTGGCGCGGGGTGGGGGATTGCAATGACGGCGGCGGCAGGTCTTGCACCGCGTCGAATCTTGCGAAATACAGTGTTGGTGAATGCCCCGGCAGCGCCACTAATGGCGCCGAGCCCGAGCAGCACCAGCAATGCTGCATGGTGGAGTGATCGTCCTGCTGCGGCGCCGGAATCTCCAGCTTGCCCAGGGCAATGGCCGTCAGCTTGTTGGCATTGGAGGAGCAGAAACTGCCCCAGAGCAGTTGGTCGAGGGAATTGTTCGAGCGCTGCATCGCTCCGGCCATCGGCATGGCAAACGCATTGAACAGCACTGCAAAGCAGGCGATCCAGGCAATTGCAAAGCGTTGACGGGCCATGGCGGACAATCCGTAGGGTTAAGCGATCAGGTGGGTATTTAGCCTGATCGGGGAGGATAAGTAAAAAGGGGCGGTGTGGTTTGGTGTCGCAGTGCTATCAACCAGCTGTGGCGTGCAGCTTCAGGCCGAGCGCTTTCATGACCTTCATGATAGTCGCGAACTCGGGATTGCCAGTGCTGGAGAGGGCTTTATATAAACTTTCGCGTCCGAGGCCTGCGTCGCGGGCTACTTTAGTCATGCCTTGGGCGCGGGCGATGTTGTTGAGGGCTGAACGAATAAGCAGTCCGTCACCGGCATCCTCCTCGAAGCACGCTTCAAGATACTCAGCCATATCTTCAGGAGTCTTGAGGTGTTCCGCTATGTCGAAGTCTGTAAATTCAGTCATGGCTTACTCCTTTTTTTTCAAAGTCTGCTGCAATTTGCTTAGCGCGCTGGATATCGCGTTTCTGCGTTGATTTATCGCCGCCTATCAACAACAGGTAAACCACCTCCTCTCTACGAGTGAAATAAACCCAGTATCCAGGACCGTAGTGGATGCGCATTTCCGAAACGCCATTTCCTACTGTCTCACAGTCTCCGAAGTTGCCTGATTGTGCGTTATTCAACCTTGCCAGTACGCGTGCACGGGCCGGTTTATCGTTTAACGAATCAAGCCACTCCAGGAAATGCTTGGATTTCTTGAAGTGAATCATCTTGGATCGTATTCCTTGGGATACAGAATGACAAGTCACGATGCTCCGCAAAAGCAGTGCATCCCCATCGCAGACTCTGGTGCAAAACTGCGGGAGGGGAGCTTAGGGCGAGGGCTTTTGGCTGAACCAGCCGGCTGGTTCGGAGGGGGGTGTAAGGCGAATCAGTTTTTAAAGCGAGGTTGTCAAAAGGATGTCGATGATTGAGGCGCTTTCCTACGAGGTCATTGCACCTTGCGATACAGGCGACTCGGTCTTCCTGCTGGAACGAGGTGATGCTATCGCAGGCAAGCCAGCTCCCACAGTTTGGATTGTGTTCGATTCGAATGTGGAGGCCCTCCACAGAAATTTCCGACAGTGATTGGCGGTTGTCTCTAGGAAACTCAATCTCTAGTCTCCGAACACCACTGCAAACTCAGTGGTCGGGCGTCGCGGCCCGGATTTCTTCAGACGCAAAAGCGTCATCGTGTCCTTTCAGTTGGCGCTTTTTTATCGTCTACTGTGCGGCGCTATGGTGGCTGTGCGCGGGATACCTTCGGGTATGCCGGTGTTCTGGAGAGCCGGTCCGCGAACCCGCGTTCAGCTACCACCCCCATCGCATCGCGGCGATCAGTGGTAGCTCCTTTGTACTTCTCCGGAGCTTCACAATGATTAAACCTACCCCCAATCCCCCTTTTCGGCTGTTCACCGTAGCCGACGGAATCAGCACCGAAGACCTGTTGGTCAACCTCATTGAAACACTCGCCTCTGCCAACGCGCTGAGTTGCGACTTGGCGTTTAGCCTGGAAGGATCGAAGCGAGAGGAGTTGTTGGGCGTCGCTCAGTTGATCGAGCTGGCGGAGTTACTGGCTGATCGGGTGCACGATGCAGCCGGACAGACGGCTGCCGCGCGGAGCTAACAGCGCGACGCAGGTTAGTGTGGGAGCTGGCTTGCCTGCGATAGCATCGCCGCGGTGTATCTGAATGACCGTGTCGTTTGCATCGCAGGCAAGCCAGCTCCCACCTTTGTTTCGTGTTGCGTCATACAGACTGGAATGCTTCCAGTACCGAGTTGACTGTCGTGAATGCCCTATCCACCTGCGCCAACACCGGCCGCCTCAACACCAACACCGGCACCCTCCGCTCCCGCGCCACTTCCAGCTTCGGCTCGGTAGCCGTACTGCCGCTGTTCTTGCTGATCAGCACATCAATCTGCCGCCGCTCAAACAGCGCCCGTTCATCCTCGATCAAAAACGGCCCACGGGCGCCAATCACTTCGCAGCGCTCATTGCCGGGGTACACATCCAGTACGCGCAGTGTCCAGAACTGCTCGGCGGGGATTTCGTCGAGGTGTTGTAACGGTTCACGGCCCAGCGTGAACAGTGGTCGCTTGAAGGGTTTCAGGGCTTCGATCAGCTCAGCCCAGTCCCTGACTTCGCGCCAATCATCACCCGCCTGTGGCTGCCACGCCGGGCGGCGCAGAGCCCAGCAGGGAATTCCGCATAAACCTGCGGCACGGGCGGCGTTGGCGCTGATCTGTGCGGCATACGGATGGGTCGCGTCCAGCACCAGCTCGATACCTTCATCGCGAATGAACTGCGCCAAACCTTCCGCGCCGCCATAGCCACCGACGCGCACCTGGCACGTAAGGTCGGTGGGAACGCGGCCAACACCCGCCAGGCTGTAGATATGTTCGGGCCCCAGTGTGCGGGCGATGGCCAGGGCTTCCGTCACGCCGCCCAACAGCAGGATGCGTTTCATAGCGGCTTGATCACTTCCAGCAGGGTGATCGGCAGCGCCTGGCGCCAGGTATCAAAGTCCCCCAGTGGCTGGGCCTGGGCCACATGAATGCGGGTCAGCTCGCCGCCGTGTTGTTCGCGCCAGGCCATCAGGGTCATTTCACTTTGCAGGGTCACGGCGTTGGCCACCAGCCGGCCGCCGGGGCGCAGGTGTTGCCAGCAGGTGTCGAGCACGCCGTCGCGGGTGACGCCGCCGCCGATGAAGATGGCGTCGGGCGCTTCCAGCCCGTTCAGGGCGTGGG
>NZ_JACARK010000791.1:0-2839 GCF_013386655.1 Pseudomonas sp. K5002
GAGGAAGTACAGGCCTTCCGGCGAATCCGGCCGGGCCGCTGCGGCGCGCTCCAGGCGGCGGGTCATGTCTTCCATGGACACCGGCGGCTGGGAGAATTCGCGGGTCAGTTCGACCTTGTCGCTGGCACCGTAATGCAGGTACAGCGCCACGCCCAACACCGGCACCAGAAACGCCGCGAGCAACGGCAACGGTTTGCCGAGGCGCGATTCCCGGGGCTTTTCCACACCCTCGGTATCCGCCAGCAACTCACGGGCCGCTTCAGCGCGACCGCTGTCCAGCTGGGCCGCATCCAGCACGCCTTCGGTCTGCTGGGTTTGCAGTTCCGCCACGCGTTCCTGGTACAGCGCCACGTTCAATGCAGTGCGATCCTCTTCACGCTGGGCACGGCGGCCGCGTAACACCGGGATCAGCAGGAAACTCAAGGCAATCAGAAGCAGCAGACCTGCTGCGAGCCAGAAATCAATCATCAGTTTTTTTGTCCAGCAGTTGGTCGAGGCGTTGACGCTCGTCGACGGAAAGCGAGTCCGAGCCATCGGCCGGGGCGACACGACGGCGGCGCACAATCACCGCCATAACGACTAAGCCTGTGAGCAACAACCCGGCGGGGCCGAACCACAGCAGCGCAGTCTTGCCGGTGAGCGCCGGCTTGTAGCGCACGAAGTCACCGTAGCGGTCGACCATGAAGTCGATGATCTGCTGATTGTCCTTGCCCTCGCCGAGCATGCGGAAAATCTCTTTGCGCAGGTCGGCGGCGATCGGTGCATTGGAGTCGGCGATGTCCTGGTTCTGGCACTTGGGGCAGCGCAGCTCCTTGGTCAGTTCGCGAAAACGCTCGCGGTCTCCGTCCTTGGCAAATTCGTAAGTGTCGATGGCGGCGTGGGCCACGCCGACCATGCTCAAGCCCAATACCGCGGCGGCTAACCAACGCTTCATGGCTTGGCCTCATCCACCAGCGCCTGGTACTTGGCGGCCAGTTGCTCGCGCCACACCACTTCGTCGATCACGCCCACGTACTTGTCGCGGATCACGCCCTTGGCGTCGATGAAGAAGGTTTCCGGAGCGCCGTACACACCAAGGTTCAGCCCGAGGTTGCCGTCTTCGTCGCGGATATCCAGCTGGTACGGGTTGTGGAATTCAGCCAGCCACTTCAGGGCGGCAGCATTGTCGTCCTTGTAGTTGATGCCGTAGATCACCACGCCCTTCTCCGCCAGCTTGTTCAGCACCGGATGCTCCACGCGGCAGGAAATGCACCAGGTGCCCCACACGTTGACCAGGGCCGGTTTGCCCAGCAAATCAGCCTGGGTCAGGGTCTTGTCGCCCTGCACCGTCGGCAGCGAGAACGCCGGGAATGGCTTGCCGATCATGGCCGACGGCAACTCGGCCGGGTCCAGGTACAGCCCGCGATACAGGAACACCGCCACCACCAGAAACGCCGCCAGCGGTAACACCATCAACCAACGCTTCATACTGGCGCTCCTTGCAGACCGAGGGCTTCACGCACCCGGCTCTTGACCTTGACCCGGTAGCGCCGGTCCATCGCCGCCAGCAAACCACCGAAGCCGGTGAGCAGGCCGCCGAACCAGATCCAGCGCACAAACGGTTTGACGTGGACCCGCACGGCCCAGGCGCCATCGCCCAACGGTTCACCCAGGGCGACGTAGAGGTCGCGGGTGAAACCGGCGTCGATCCCGGCTTCGGTCATCATCGAGCTTTGCACGGTATACAGGCGTTTTTCCGGGTGCAGCACGGCGATTTCCTTACCGTTGCGCACAACGCGTACGGTGCCTTTGTCGGAGGTGAAGTTGGGGCCTTCGAAGTGCTTGGCGCCTTCGAAAATGAAGTGATAGCCGGCCAGGTCCATGGACTCGCCCGGTGCCAGGCGCAGGTCGCGCTCGGCACTGTTCTGGCTGGACAACACGACGCCCAGGGCGCACACGGCGATGCCGATGTGGGCGACCTGCATGCCCCAGTAACTGCGGGTCATGGTCGGCAAGCCTTTGATCAAACCTTTGTGGCGGGTCTTGTCGATCAGGTCGCGTACACCGGCCAGCAATACCCAGGCCGCGAGCATGAAGGTGGCAAGCACGGCCCAGTTGAAGTCGCCGTAGGCTATACCGGCGATCACGGCCAGCGCGGCGCTGCCGAGCAGTACCGGGGTGAGCATGCCCACCAGCCATTTCACCGGAGTGTCTTTCCAGCGCACCAGGACGCCGACCGCCATCACCACCATCAACAGCGCCATCAACGGGATGAACAGTGCGTTGAAGTACGGCGGGCCGACGGACAGTTTGGCGCCGCTCAGGGCATCCAGCACCAGCGGGTACAGGGTGCCCAGCAGGATCATCGAAGCCGCCACCACCAGCACCAGGTTATTGCCCAGCAGCAGGGTTTCCCGGGACCAGAGGTTGAAGCCGACATGGCTCTTGACCACTGGCGCGCGCAACGCAAACAACGTCAACGAGCCGCCGACCACAAACAACAGGAAGATCAGGATGAACACGCCGCGCTCCGGGTCGGAGGCAAACGCGTGCACCGAGGTCAGTACGCCGGAACGCACCAGGAACGTACCCAGCAGGCTCAGGGAAAACGCGGCGATGGCCAGCAACACGGTCCAGCTTTTGAACACGCCGCGTTTTTCCGTGACTGCCAGCGAGTGAATCAGCGCCGTGCCCACCAGCCAGGGCATGAAGGAGGCGTTTTCCACCGGGTCCCAGAACCACCAACCGCCCCAGCCGAGTTCGTAGTAGGCCCACCACGAGCCCAGGGTGATGCCGATGCCGAGGAATGCCCAGGCGACGATGGTCCACGGCCGCGACCAGCGCGCCCAGGCGGCATCGA
>NZ_JACARK010000792.1:0-6144 GCF_013386655.1 Pseudomonas sp. K5002
GTCGACCTGGAAGCCAAGCGCCTGGTGCGTGTGCGGGAAAACCTCGCCCGTCTGGGCCTCAGCGCCGAGCTGATCGCCGCCGACGGCCGCAACACCGCCACCTGGTGGGACGGCAAGCCGTTCCAGCGCATCCTGCTGGACGCACCGTGCTCCGCCACCGGCGTGATCCGCCGCCACCCGGACATAAAGCTGACCCGCCAACCCGACGACATCGCCGCCCTGGCCGTGCTGCAAGGCGAGTTGCTGGACGCGTTGTGGCCGACCCTCGAAGTCGGCGGCATCCTGCTGTACGCCACCTGCTCGACGCTGCCTACCGAAAACACTGACGTCATCGAAGCCTTCCTTGCTCGCACCAGCGGCGCACGGGAACTGGACCTCGACATCCAGGCCGGGATCAAGCAGCCTCATGGCCGCCAGTTGCTGGCCCAGGAAGGCGGCCACGACGGGTTCTATTACGCCAAGCTGATCAAGATTGCCGCCGCTCGCGGCTGAATGGTTTTAAGGGAGTGACCGGATGAAAATCATCATCCTCGGCGCAGGGCAGGTTGGCGGTACGCTGGCCGAGCATTTGGCCAGCGAAGCCAACGATATCACTGTGGTCGACACCGACGCGGAGCGCCTGCGGGATTTGGGCGACCGTTTGGACATCCGTACCGTACAAGGCCGCGCCTCGTTTCCTACAGTGCTGCGCCAGGCCGGTGCCGACGATGCCGACATGCTGGTGGCGGTCACCAACAGTGACGAGACGAACATGGTTGCCTGCCAGGTCGCCCACACCCTGTTTCACACTCCGACCAAGATCGCCCGAGTGCGTGAGGCGGCCTACCTGACCCGCGCCGGACTGTTCGACAACGACGCGATCCCGGTCGATGTGCTGATAAGCCCGGAACAGGTGGTGACCCATTACATCAAGCGCCTGATCGAACACCCGGGCGCCTTGCAGGTGATCGACTTCGCCGAAGGCAAGGCACAGCTGGTGGCGGTCAAGGCCTACTACGGCGGGCCGTTGGTGGGCCAGCAACTGCGCCAGCTGCGCGAGCACATGCCCAACGTCGAGACGCGGGTGGCGGCGATCTTCCGTCGCGACCGGCCGATCCTGCCCCAGGGCGATACGGTGATCGAGGCTGACGACGAGGTGTTTTTCATCGCCGCCAAAGCGAACATTCGCGCGGTGATGAGCGAAATGCGCCGTCTGGATGAGACCTATAAACGCATCGTCATCGCCGGCGGCGGGCAGATCGGTGAGCGCTTGGCCGAGGCCATCGAAAGCCGCTACCAGGTGAAGATCATCGAGATGAATCCGGCACGCTGCCGGTATTTGTCCGACACCCTCGACAGCACCGTGGTCCTGCAGGGCAGCGCCTCGGATCGTGATCTGCTGCTGGAAGAAAACATCGCCGACGCCGACATCTTCCTGGCCCTGACCAACGATGACGAAGCCAACATCATGTCGTCGTTGCTGGCCAAGCGGCTGGGGGCGAAGAAGGTGATGACCATCATCAACAACCCGGCCTACGTCGACCTGATCCAGGGCGGCGATATCGACATCGCCATCAGCCCGCAACTGGCGACCATCGGCACCTTGCTGGCCCACGTGCGCCGCGGCGATATCGTCAGTGTGCACTCGTTGCGCCGGGGTGCGGCGGAAGCCATCGAGGCGATTGCCCACGGTGATTCGAAGTCGAGCAAGGTGATTGGCAAGGCGATCCGCGATATCGGCCTGCCGCCGGGCACCACCATCGGCGCAATCATTCGCGATGAAGAAGTGATCATCGCCCACGACGACACGGTGATCGCCACGGGCGACCACGTGATTCTGTTCCTTGTGGATAAAAAACATATCCGCGATGTGGAGAAGCTGTTCCACGTGGGCCTGAGCTTTTTCTGATCAAACGGAGTGACCGACATGCTCGAATCCCTGGAAAAAATGCTCGCCAAGGGCGTGGATAACTCACTGCTGCGGTTTGGTTTGGGCAAGGGTTATCTTGATCTGAAGGACAACGCCAAGGCGGCCGAGCATTTGCAGAAATGCGTCGAGTTCGATCCGAAGTATTCGGCGGCGTGGAAGCTGTTGGGCAAGGCGCAGCTGGGGCAGGGTGATAACGCTGCAGCGCGGTTAGCTTGGGAGAAGGGTATTGAAGCGGCCCTGGCACATGGCGACAAGCAGGCCGAAAAGGAAATGACCGTATTCCTGAAGAAACTCGACCGCCAAGCTTAAGCAGAACCCAATGTGGGAGCGGGCTTGCTCGCGAAGGCGTCGTGTCAGTCACCGAATTTGTGTCTGATACACCGCCTTCGCGAGCAAGCCCGCTCCCACATTTTGTTTTGTGCCAACCTTGAGTCAGCCGTACATCAATACCACCGCGCCTCACCCGGCGGGCGTTTCTTGAAGCGCTTCATGCTCCACATGTACTGGCTCGGGTAAGCCCCCACATAGCGCTCCACCACCTTGCTCATCGCCGCACACGAAGTGGCGGTGTCGGTGCTGTACATGTCTTCCGGCGCCGCTTCCAGGATCACTTTGTAGCCCGAACCATCCGGCAGCCGCAGGGCATGCAGGAACACCCCGACCGCCTTGTGCCCCGCCAGCATGTTCGGCACGAACTTGCTGGTCAGCGCCTGGGTGGCGAAGAACGGCACGAAGATCCCGGCCGATTCCGCCGGCTCCGGATCCGCAGGAATGCCCACCTGGCCGCCTTTGCGCACTTCCTTGATGACACTGAGGATGCCTTCCTTGGTGGACGCCGCCACGCGGTTACCCAGTTGCACCCGCTGTTTGCGCAGCAAGTCATCCACCGCCTTGAGCTTCGGCGGGCGGTAGAAAATGATCGGTTTGCACTGGCTGCAATAGAAGTGGTTCAACACTTCCCAGTTGCCCAGGTGGCTGGTGATGCCGACCACGCCTTTGCCCGAGGCCAGGGCTTCGTGCAGCACTTCCAGGCCTTCGACCTCGCGCACCAGGTCGATGGAACGCTGGGCCGGCCAGATCCAGGCGCAGGCGCTTTCGGTCAGGGACTTGCCGATGTCCATCAGGCTGCGTCCAACGAGACGCTCGCGCTCGGCCGGATCCATGTCCGGGAAGCATTTGGACAGGTTGATCCGCACCGTCTCACGGGAACGGTTGGGGGTTTTCCACATGATCCAGCCAATTGCCGAACCGACCGCTTGCACCGCGCGCCAGGGCAGCAGGGCAAACAACCGAAGAGCGCCTACCAGCAAGGCGCCTTTAAACTTTTCCACAGGTCACTCCTGATCGTGTGTGGTGCGCAAAGCCGCCATTCTAACCGGCGTTGGCGAGGTCCGCGTAACGGTCGCAGTCCTGAGTGTGGTCCATGACCATGCCCGAGGCCTGCATGAACGCGTAGCAGATGGTCGGCCCGACGAAGGTGAAGCCGGCTTTTTTCAAGGCTTTGCTCATGGCCTCAGCCTCCGGCGTAATGGCCGGGACCTGGCTGCGGTCCTTGAAATGATTGACCTTGGGCACGCCGCCCACAAACGACCACAGAAACTCCACGGGGTCCTGCAGCGCCAGCCAGGCGGCGGCATTGCGCCGGGTGGCATTGAGTTTCAGGCGGTTACGCACGATGCCCGGATCGAGCATCAGCGCTTCGATCTCGGCATCGCTCAGTTGGGCCAGACGCTGCGCATCAAAGCCGAACAAGACCTTTCGATAATGCTCGCGTTTGCGTAAAACGGTGATCCAGGACAGGCCCGCCTGGAACCCTTCGAGCAAAAGCAACTCGAACAGTCCCTGCGCATCGCGCAGCGGCGTTCCCCACTCCTGATCGTGATAAGCCATGTACAGCGGATCTTCAGAACACCAAAAGCAGCGTGGCATAAGGCTCCAGGGGATGGTGGCGCGGCCGAATCGGGTATACTCCCGCTCTTTAAATCGCAGCCCAAGTAACAGGTGAATTTCGTGAGCCAGCCTACGCCAGCCGTGCGTACCTTCCAAGACTTGATCCTCGCCCTCCAGCAATACTGGGCCGAGCAAGGTTGTGTGGTACTTCAGCCCTACGATATGGAAGTAGGCGCCGGCACTTTCCACACCGCTACCTTCCTGCGGGCCATCGGCCCGGAAACCTGGAACGCCGCTTATGTGCAGCCCAGTCGTCGCCCGACTGACGGCCGCTACGGCGAAAACCCGAACCGCCTGCAGCACTACTACCAGTTCCAGGTGGTTCTGAAGCCAAACCCGGACAACTTCCAGGAGCTGTACCTGGGCTCGTTGAAACATGTCGGCCTGGACCCGCTGGTCCACGACATCCGTTTCGTCGAAGACAACTGGGAATCGCCAACCCTGGGCGCCTGGGGCCTGGGCTGGGAAGTCTGGCTCAACGGCATGGAAGTGACGCAGTTCACTTACTTCCAGCAAGCCGGCGGCATCGAGTGCTACCCGGTGACCGGCGAGATCACCTACGGTCTCGAGCGCCTGGCCATGTACCTGCAAGGCGTGGACTCGGTCTACGACCTGGTGTGGGCTGACGGCCCGTTCGGCAAGGTGACCTACGGCGACGTGTTCCACCAGAACGAAGTGGAGCAGTCGACCTACAACTTCGAACACGCGAACGTCGAGAAGCTGTTCGAACTGTTCGACTTCTATGAAAGCGAAGCCAAGCGCCTGATCGAACTGGATCAGCCGCTGCCGTTGCCAAGCTATGAAATGGTTCTGAAGGCATCCCACACCTTCAACCTGCTGGACGCCCGTCGTGCCATCTCGGTAACTGCGCGCCAGCAATACATCCTGCGTGTACGCACCCTGGCGCGTTCCGTCGCCCAAGCCTACCTGTTGGCTCGCGCCAAGCTGGGCTTCCCGATGGCCACCCCGGACCTGCGTGATGAAGTGTTGGCTAAGCTGGAGGCTGCACAATGAGTGCTCAAGATTTCCTGGTTGAACTGGGCACCGAAGAGCTGCCACCCAAGGCCCTGAATACCCTGGCCGACGCATTCCTGGCCGGTATCGAAAAAGGCCTGCAAACCGCTGGCCTGAAGTTCGCCGCAAAAAAGGTCTACGCCGCGCCGCGCCGACTGGCTGTGTTGCTCACCGCACTGGAAACCCAGCAGCCGGACCGCAGCATCAACCTCGACGGCCCGCCACGCCAGGCCGCCTTCGATGCTGAAGGCAACCCGACTCAAGCCGCCCTTGGTTTTGCCAAGAAGTGTGGCGTCGAGCTGAGCGAAATCGACCAGAGTGGCCCGAAGCTGCGTTTCAGCCAGGTCATCACCGGCAAGCCGACCGCCAGCCTGTTGCCGACCATCGTTGAAGACTCGCTGAACGACCTGCCGATTCCCAAGCGCATGCGCTGGGGTGCCCGCAAGGAAGAGTTCGTGCGCCCGACCCAATGGCTGGTGATGCTGCTCGGTGACCAGGTCATCGACTGCACCATCCTCGCCCAGAAGGCCGGCCGTGATTCACGTGGCCACCGCTTCCACCATCCTGAAGCCGTGCGCATCACCGCGCCCGCCAACTACCTCAATGACCTGCGTGCAGCCTATGTGCTGGCGGATGCCAATGAGCGCCGCGAGCTGATCAGCAAGCGTACCGAAGAGCTGGCCCGCCTGCAGGAAGGCACCGCCATCGTGCCGCCAAGCCTGCTGGACGAAGTGACCGCTTTGGTTGAATGGCCAGTGCCGCTGGTGTGCTCGTTCGAGGAGCGTTTCCTCGACGTGCCGCAGGAAGCGCTGATCACCACCATGCAGGACAACCAGAAGTATTTCTGCCTGCTGGACGTCGACGGCAAGCTGCTGCCGCGCTTCATCACCGTGGCCAACATCGAAAGCAAGGACCCGCAGCAGATCATCGCCGGTAACGAAAAAGTCGTTCGCCCGCGCCTGACTGACGCCGAGTTCTTCTTCAAGCAAGACAAGAAGCAGAAGCTCGAAGACTTCAACCTGCGCCTGCAGAACGTGGTGTTCCAGGAAAAACTCGGCAGCGTATACGACAAGGCCGTACGGGTTTCCAAGCTGGCGGCCTACATCGCGCCACGCATTGGTGGCGATGCTGCCTGGGCTGCGCGTGCCGGCCTGCTGTCCAAGTGCGACCTGGCCACCGAGATGGTCGGCGAGTTCCCGGAGATGCAAGGTGTTGCCGGTTACTACTACGCCCTGAATGATGGCGAGCCGCAAGACGTCGCCCTCGCGCTG
>NZ_JACARK010000793.1:0-500 GCF_013386655.1 Pseudomonas sp. K5002
GCCGATATCCAGCACCAGCACGCCCTCTGCAGTTTCCTCATTGGGCCAGGAGAACAGGAAGCCGCTCGGCCAGTGGTCCCAGCGTCCCGGTTCGTCGGCAAAGCCGTATTCGGTGACGGACGGGTATTGCCCCAGCGCCGCCCGGAAATCACTGCCGGCGCGGGATTTGACGTGGATCGAGCGGGCTTTTTTCAGCAGTTCTTCAGCGGCCAGCACGCGCACTTTGTCCTCTTCGGTCGGCAGCATGCGCGCCAGCACTTCCGGGGGTTCAACCGCCAGCAGGATGCGCGTGCCGGTCTTGAGGATCTGTTCCTGCTCCGGCGAGTGCAACAGCATCATGGTGTCGACGATCAGGTCGGCCGCTTCCAGCGCCCGCTGCGCCGCGATATTGCCGGTCAGGGCAGTGTCGCCACAGTAGGCGGTCATGTCATTGCCCATCGCCCGGGGATGGTTGAACGACGGCAACTCCACCGCATACACCTTGGCCCCCAGGCGCTGCG
>NZ_JACARK010000794.1:0-3504 GCF_013386655.1 Pseudomonas sp. K5002
GCCTGCTGGTCTCGCCGCTGGGCCTGGGCACCGTCAAGCTGGGCCGCGACCAAGGCGTGAAATACCCCAGTGGCTTCCAGATTCCCGATGACGATGCGGCGCGGATGCTGTTACGCCAGGCCCGGCAATTGGGCATCAACCTGATCGACACTGCGCCCGCCTATGGCCGCAGCGAAGAACGCCTGGGCCCGCTATTGCGCGGCCAGCGCCAGGAATGGGTAATTGTCAGCAAGGTGGGCGAAGAATTTGCCGAAGGCGTATCCCATCACGACTTCAGCGCAGCCCACACCCGACTTTCGGTGGAGCGCAGCCTGAAACGACTGGAAACGGATTTTATCGACCTGGTGCTGGTGCACTCCGACGGCAACGACCTGCATATTCTCAATGATTGCGAGGTTTACCAGACCCTGGAAGACCTCAAGCGCGAGGGCAAGATCCGTGGTTTCGGCTTCTCCGGCAAAACCGTCGAGGGCGGTGTAAAGGCTCTGGAACAAGGTGATTGCGCCATGGTCACCTACAATTTGAACGAACAGGCCGAGAAAGCCGTCATTGATTATGCCGCCGCACACGGCAAGGGCATCCTGGTGAAAAAGGCACTAGCCAGTGGCCATGTCTGCCTGGAATCCGGAGTGGATCCAATTCACGCCAGTTTCATGCTGTTGTTTGCGCAAACTGGCGTTGCCAGTGCTATTGTCGGGACCATTAATCCGCTGCACCTCGCCCACAACGTGGCGACCGCTGCCAAGGTCATTCGCCAACTCTGATGCCGCCGACGCGGCCGACCCCGACGCAAGAAGGAGCCGACATGCCGCGAACGCTCATAAGAAAGAACCCCAGCAACTTCAAGACACTGCCGCTGCACGTCGAAGCAACCCCCGAAGGCTTGAGCTACCAGAGCGTCGGCATGCCGCTCAACTTCGCCCAGACACTGCAACGGCGCAAGCCGGTGGAGGTGAAAGACACCGAGCGTTTCGTGCTGGAGCTGGCCAACCTTGGGGTCTCGGTGCGCCTGACGCTGCACTGGCAGAACCGCGATTACTGGGTGCTGGTGCGCCAGCGCCGACAAGACCGTGGCGACGTCGTGCTCAAGCTGATCTCCGGCTATGTGCCGGCCCACGAACTGAACTTGCCACTGCACACCGCCATCCAGGAAATCGCCGAGGAATGCCTGCTGGAAACCCCGGAAGGCTGGCTGGGCGGTCGTTTCAATGACACCTGGCTGCCGGCGCCCTACTCGTCGGCCCTGCACTACCGCGAAGCGTTGCCGTTCCGCCTCTCACCGCTGTCCGGGGCCGCGCGCCCGGTGCGCTGCGCCACCATGCAATTGATTGAACGACCACGCGCCTACGTGCACCTGCCCACGGCTTCGTTGCAGTTGATTTATGACTTGCGCCTGGAAGTGCCCAAGGAGGCGAAGTCCCTGAGCCTGTTTCATGTAGACGAGCGCCTGGAGGGCGACCAATTGGTGGCCCGCCTGGACCGCCAGCGCCCGGACCTGTACCTGATGCCGCTGAAGGACGGGCAGCCGTGTGCGGAGCTGTATACCTTGAAGAAGGATCAGCTGTATCCGGCGAGTACGCGAGGGTTGTATCTGGCTGAAAGCTTTGCCCAGCAGGAAGGCTGGATCGTGCGGGATGAGCGGATCCGCTGGAAGGACTGGCTGCGCCAGCAAGGGCTGAGTGCACCGGAGAAAGAATCGAAATTGAAGCGCTTGACGGGTAAGGCGCGGCAGATCTTGCGCAAGATCGTGCCGAAGAAAAAAGCCAACCCGTAACCGGACATCAGGTCGCGGCGGTCGAATGTGGGAGCGGGCTTGCTCGCGAATGCGGTGTATCAGTCACTGCATCTGCCAGCTGACCCACCGCTTTCGCGAGCAAGCCCGCTCCCACCATCAGTTATTGCGGATCTTCTCGACAATCGCCGTGGTCGAGCTGTTTTCCACCAACCCCAGCACTTTGACCTTGCCACCGTAGGCACTGACGATATCGGCACCCACCACCTGGTCGACGGAATAATCACCGCCCTTGACCAGCACGTCCGGCTTGACCTGGGCCAGCAGGTTTTCCGGGGTCGCCTCGGCAAAGCTGATCACCCAGTCCACCGCCCCCAAACCTGCCAGCACCGCCATGCGACGGTCGACACTGTTGATCGGCCGGCCTGGCCCCTTGAGGCGGCTGACCGACGCATCATCGTTGACTGCCACGATCAAGCGATCGCCCTGGGCCCGCGCCTGCTCCAGGTAGGTCACGTGACCGGCGTGGAGGATGTCGAAGCAACCGTTGGTGAAGACAATGCTCTCGTTATGGGCACGGGCATCGTCAATCGCCAGCAACAGTTGCTCAAGGCTCAACACGCCGCGCTCCGAGCCTTCGGATCGCTGGATGGCGCGGCGCAGCTCAGGTGCACTGATGGCCGCCGTACCGAGCTTGCCGACCACGATACCTGCTGCCAGGTTGGCCAGGGCCACCGCATGGGGAAGTTCCTCGCCCGCCGCAATTGCCGCAGCCAGGGTGGAAATCACGGTGTCACCGGCACCGGTCACGTCGAACACTTCACGGGCCCGCGCCGGCAGGTGCATGGCCGGGTGATCAGGACGCAGCAAGGTCATGCCGTGTTCGCCACGGGTCACCAGCAAGGCACCCAGGTCGAGGTCGGCCATGAGTTGGGCGCCCTTGGTCACCAGCTCGTGCTCATCGACGCAACCGCCGACGATGGTTTCAAATTCGCTGAGGTTCGGCGTGATCAGGCTGGCGCCCCGATAAATCGAGAAGTCCTTGCCCTTGGGATCTGCCAGCACCGGAATGCCCCGGGCCTTGGCGGCCTGGATCAGTACCTGATGGTTTTTCAAGGCGCCTTTCCCGTAGTCGGACAGCACCAGCACCTTGATGCCTTCGAGCATCTCGTCGACCTGGGCGCTGAGCACCAGGGCGTCGGTGGCGAAGGGTTCTTCAAAATCGATACGCAGCAATTGCTGGTGCCGACTCATGACCCGCAGCTTGACGATGGTCGGCTGGTGGGGAATGCGCTGGAACAGCGCACGCACACCCGCACCCTTCAGGCTGTTGGCCAGGCTGTCGGCAGCCTCGTCGTCGCCGGTCACACCCACGAGGGATGCCGGGGCGCCGAGGGCGGCAATATTGAGGGCAACGTTGGCAGCGCCACCTGGACGGTCTTCGATTTGCTCGACCTTGACTACCGGTACCGGTGCCTCAGGGGAAATCCGTGAGGTACCGCCATGCCAGTAACGGTCGAGCATGACATCGCCGACCACCAAGACAGGGGCTTGATCGAATCGCGGCATGGACAACTTCATGGAGCAACCCACATACAAAATGAACAGGGGCGCGATATTACCACAGGGTTGTCAAAGGCTTGTGCAATGTAGGAGCCGGCTTGCCGGCGATGCGGCCGTGTATGGGGGATTGTCCGTTCGGGGCGTTTCGCCGGCCCGCCGGGCTCCTGCAAAGGTTTACTATTTCATGGTTTTGTACGAAGTACCGTATG
>NZ_JACARK010000795.1:0-5929 GCF_013386655.1 Pseudomonas sp. K5002
CAGGTTTGGCTGCCGGCTTGGGTTCAACCACCGGCGCGGCCCTGGCTTCGACTTTCGGTGCAGGAGCCGGTGCCGGCGCGACCTCTTCAACCACCGCCGACAACGCCGACTCCCTGGTATTGCCCGCGCCTTCCACTTCGATACTGATCAAAACACTGCCCACCGCCATGACTTCCCCCGGCTCGCCGCCGAGGGAAATCACCTTGCCGTGCACCGGCGACGGAATGTCCACCATGGCCTTGTCGGTCATCACGTCCGCCAGCACCTGGTCTTCTACCACCAGGTCGCCGACCTTGACGTGCCATACCGACAATTCAACTTCTGCGATGCCTTCGCCAATGTCCGGCATCTTGATAACGTGCGTGCCCATTCAGACCTCCATAACCCGATGCAAAGCCGCGCCCACACGGGTCGGGCCAGGGAAATACGCCCACTCTTGCGCGTGGGGGTAGGGGGTGTCCCAACCGGTGACGCGCTCGATCGGCGCTTCCAGGTAGTGGAAGCAATGCTCCTGCACCAGCGCCACCAGCTCGGCGCCGAACCCACAGGTACGGGTGGCCTCGTGAACGATCACGCAACGGCGGGTTTTCTTCACGGAATTGACGATGGTTTCCAGGTCCAGCGGCCACAGGCTGCGCAGGTCGATGACTTCGGCGTCGATGCCGGTTTCTTCGGCGGCGACTTGCGACACATACACCGTGGTGCCGTAGGTGAGGATCGTCACGTCCTTGCCCGGGCGGGCGATGGCGGCCACGTCCAGCGGCACGGTGTAGTAACCGTCCGGCACTTGCGCTTGCGGATGCTTCGACCATGGGGTTACCGGGCGGTCGTGGTGGCCGTCGAACGGGCCGTTATACAGGCGCTTGGGTTCGAGGAAGATCACCGGGTCATCGTTTTCGATAGAGGCGATCAGCAGGCCCTTGGCGTCGTAAGGGTTGGACGGCATCACCGTGCGCAGGCCGCAGACCTGGGTGAACACCGCTTCAATACTCTGGCTGTGGGTCTGGCCGCCGTAGATGCCGCCGCCGCAGGGCATGCGCATGGTCAGCGGTGCCGTGAACTGGCCGGCCGAGCGGTAACGCAGGCGGGCCGCTTCGGAAATGATCTGGTCGGTGGCAGGGTACACGTAGTCGGCGAACTGAATCTCGGCCACCGGCCGCAGGCCATAGGCGCCCATGCCGACCGCCACGCCGACGATCCCGCTTTCGGAGATCGGTGCGTCGAACACCCGCGAGGTGCCGTACTTGTTCTGCAAGCCTTCGGTGCAACGGAACACGCCGCCGAAGTAACCGACGTCCTGGCCGAACACCACCACATTGTCGTCTCGCTCAAGCATCACATCCATGGCCGAGCGCAAGGCCTGGATCATGGTCATGGTCGTGGTGGTCATGGCGGTTTCCAGCTCGATATTGTTGTTGTGATCGTTCATGTCAGATCCCCAACTCTTGACGCTGGCGCTTCAAGTGCTCCGGCATCTCTTTATAAACGTCTTCGAACATGGTCGCGGCGCTTGGAATCTGGCCACCGGCCAGGGTGCCGTACTGTTCGGCTTCTTTCTGGGCCTTGAGCACTTCGGCTTCAAGTTCGGCACTGACCGCCGCGTGTTCCTCTTCGGACCACTGACCAATCTTGATCAGGTGCTGCTTGAGGCGGGCGATCGGGTCGCCCAGCGGGAAGTGGCTCCAGTCGTCGGCGGGACGGTATTTGGACGGGTCATCGGAGGTGGAGTGCGGGCCGGCACGGTACGTCACCCATTCGATCAGGGTCGGCCCCAGGTTACGGCGGGCACGTTCGGCGGCCCAGGCGGAGGCGGCGTACACCGCGACAAAGTCGTTGCCGTCCACCCGCAGGGAGGCGATGCCGCAACCCACGCCGCGTCCGGCAAAGGTTGTGGCTTCACCGCCGGCAATGGCCTGGAAGGTGGAAATCGCCCACTGGTTGTTCACTACGTTAAGAATCACGGGTGCCCGGTACACGTGGGCGAAGGTGAGGGCGGTGTGGAAGTCGGACTCAGCGGTGGCGCCGTCGCCGATCCAGGCCGAGGCAATCTTGGTATCGCCCTTGATGGCCGAGGCCATGCCCCAGCCCACGCCTTGTACGAATTGGGTGGCGAGGTTGCCGGAAATCGTGAAGAAGCCGGCATCTTTTACCGAGTACATGATCGGCAACTGGCGGCCCTTGAGCGGGTCGCGCTCGTTGGACAGCAGCTGGCAGATCAGGTCTACCAGCGGCACTTCCCGGGCCATCAGGATGCTTTGCTGGCGATAGGTGGGGAAGCACATGTCGTCGATGTTCAAGGCCAGGGCCTGGGCGCTGCCGATGGCTTCTTCGCCGAGGCTTTGCATGTAGAACGACATCTTCTTCTGACGCTGGGCGACCACCATGCGGTTGTCGAAGATCCGCGTCTTGAGCATGGCGCGCATGCCCTTGCGCAGAATCTCGACTGGCACGCCTTCAGCCCATGGGCCGAGGGCCTGGCCTTGATCGTCGAGCACGCGAATCAGGCCCTTGGCCAGGTCGGCGGTGTCGGCGGGTTCTACGTCGATTGGGGGTTTGCGCACCAGGCCAGCGTCAGTCAGGCGCAGGTAGGTAAAGTCGGTCTTGCAGCCTGGGCGGCCCGAGGGTTCGGGAACGTGCAGGCGCAGTGGTTCGTACTGCTGAGTCATGGCTTTCTACGCTCTATCTTGTGAATTTCTTGTAGTGGGCGCGGTAGCTGACAGTCCTTCTTCGGGTAGAAGAAATCTTGTCCTACAACAATCATAGGCTCGGCTCAGGAGAATATTTATCTCTGTTTCATTGCGTTGGAGATCATTTGGGGATAAAAAAACTGCATAAACATAATAAACAGGTGGTTTTGTCTCATGCGCAAACTGGACCGTATCGATATCGGCATTCTGAACGCCCTTCAGGAGAACGCTCGCATCACCAACGCCGACCTGGCCCGTTCGGTCAACCTGTCGCCCACGCCGTGTTTCAACCGGGTCAAGGCCATGGAAGAACTGGGGCTGATTCGCGACCAGGTGACGCTGCTGGACGCCGACCTGCTGGGGCTGCACGTCAATGTGTTCATCCACGTCAGCCTGGAAAAGCAGAACGAATTGGCATTGCAGCAATTCGAAGGGGCGATTTCGGATCGCCCCGAAGTGATGGAGTGCTACCTGATGGCCGGCGACCCCGATTATCTGATTCGGGTGCTGGTGCCCACCATCCAGTCCCTGGAGCGTTTCATGATGGACTTCCTGACCAAAGTCCCGGGTGTCGCCAACATCCGCTCCAGCTTTGCCCTCAAGCAAGTGCGCTACAAAACCGCGCTGCCGCTACCGGCTAACGGCATCAACCTCGGCTAACGAACGACACAAAACAAATGTGGGAGCGGGCTTGCTCGCGAATGGGGAGTGTCAGTCACCGAAAATATAGACTGATACACCGCATTCGCGAGCAAGCCCGCTCCCACATTTTGTAGTGCATTTCAAAGCTGGTTGAGGGGAATCTTCAAATAAACCACCCCATTTCCTTCCGCCGGCGGCATCACCCCGGCCCGCACATTCACCTGAATCGCCGGCAACAACAGCGTGGGCATGCCCAACCCGGCATCCCGCGTGGTGCGCATCTCGACAAACGCCGCCTCATCCACCCCGTCATGCACATGAATATTCCCCGCCCGCTGTTCAGCCACCGTGGTCAGGCACTTGGCTGCGCGTCCTTCGGGCGGATAGTCATGGCACACATAAAGGCGGGTTTCAGGCGCGAAGGCCAACAACTTGCGCATCGACCCATACAGCTGGCGCGCATCCCCACCAGGGAAATCGCAGCGCGCCGTGCCCACGTCCGGCATGAACAGCGTGTCGCCCACCAGAATCAACTGGTCATCAATCAGGTAAGCCATATCCGCCGGCGTATGCCCCGGCACATGCAGCGCCTGGGCCTTCAGGTTGCCGATGTGAAACACCTCATCCGGCGCAAACAGATGGTCGAACTGCGACCCATCCACCCGAAACTCCGGCTCCAGGTTGAACAGGTTCTTGAACACTCCCTGCACCTTGCTGATGGACTGGCCAATCGCGATCTTGCCCCCCAGCTGGCGACGCAAATAAGGCGCAGCCGACAGATGATCCGCATGGGCGTGGGTTTCCAGCAACCACTGCACCTGCAAGCCATGCTCGCGCACAAACGCGATCACCTTGTCCGCCTGGCCGGTGCCGGTGCGTCCGGAGGCCGGGTCGTAGTTGAGCACCGAATCAACGATGGCGCATGGGCCACCGTCCGTTTCATAGACGACGTAGGTGTAGGTCGACGACGCCTCGTCCAGAAAGGATTGAATCAACGCTGACATGACGGGTTTCCCAGATAGCTAATGGCGACTTACATTCAGTTAGGTTTCCACATAACCTTGTGAGCTTAAGTGAATTAAAGGACCCGAGGCAAAGGATGGCATCGTGGTGGCAAACAGCTAGGGCGTGGTGCCATACGGCAACGACCCTTGCGTGCATTAACTGAAAAAGGCCATAGACCATGAACGACCAACACTGGGGACCTACCATCAGTGGCGATATCGTTGTCATCGGTGGCGGCTCGGCAGGCATCGGCCTGCTGGCCAGCCTGCTCAAGCGCGACCCGCACCTGAACATCATCCTGATCGAGCCCAACGACCACCACTACTACCAGCCGGCCTGGACCCTGGTGGGCGGCGGGGCTTATGACGTTACCAGGACCGTGCGCCCCATGGCCGACGTGCTGCCCAACGGCGTCACCTGGATCCAGGCCGCGGTCAGCGAATTACTGCCCGACGAGCACACCCTGGTGCTCGACAGTGGCCAGCGCGTCAGTTGGAAGAACCTCATCGTGTGCCCGGGCCTGCGCCTGGCCTGGGAGAAGATCGAAGGCCTGCAAGAGACCCTCGGCCGGCATGGCGTAACGTCCAACTACAGCTATGAGCACGCCGCCTACACCTGGCAGCTGGTGCAGCAACTCAAAAATGGCAAGGCGATCTTTACCCAACCGGCCATGCCGATCAAATGTGCCGGCGCTCCGCAAAAAGCCATGTACCTGTCGTGCGATCACTGGCTCCGCCAGGGTGACCTGAAAAACATCAAGGTCGAATTCAACCTGGCCGGCGCTGCCTTGTTCGGCGTGCCGACCTTCGTGCCGCCGCTGATGAAGTACGTTGAAAAGTACTCGGCGCAACTGGCATTCAACTCCAACCTGGTCAAGGTCGACGGCCCCGCGCGCAAGGCCTGGTTCGAAATCAAGGACGCCGAAGGCAATGTGCGCGTCGAAGAGAAAACCTTCGACCTGCTGCACGTCGTCCCGCCACAGGTCTCGCCGGACTTCATTCGCCACAGCCCCCTGGCCGATGCCGCCGGCTGGTGCGAAGTGAATCCCCAGAGCCTGCAACACCTGCGCTACCCGCACATCTTCGGCCTGGGCGATGTGTGTTCCACCACCAACGCCAAGACCGCCGCGGCGGTGCGCAAGCAAATCGTCGTGGTGGCGGAAAACCTGCTGGCCCTGCGCAGACAGGCACCGTTGCCCCTCAAGTACGACGGCTACGGTTCCTGCCCGCTGACGGTGGAGAAGGGCAAGGTGGTACTGGCCGAGTTCGGCTATGGCGGCAAGTTGCTGCCGACCTTTCCCCTCGACCCGACTGTGGCGCGGCGTTCGGCGTGGTTCCTCAAGGCGAGTTTCCTGCCGTGGTTCTACTGGAACGGCATGCTCAAGGGCCGCGAGTGGCTGACCCGTCTGGCCAAGGTGGATTGAGGCAACCCTATGCTGCTGGCAAGTTTTCTGGGCGTGTTGATGGGGTTGGTCATGGGCTTGACCGGCGCCGGAGGCGGCATTCTTGGTGTCCCGGCCCTGGTATTGGGGCTGGGGTTGACCATGACCCAGGCCGCACCCGTGTCGTTGTTCGCGGTGGGCGCGGCCGCTGCCG
>NZ_JACARK010000796.1:0-1484 GCF_013386655.1 Pseudomonas sp. K5002
TCCAGGTGCCACGCGATAACGGCCACAACGTGGTGGAAGCGATTCACGCCATGCTCGAAGGCCGCTCCAAGGTCTTTATCGGCCTGGGCGGCAACTTCGCCCAAGCCACCCCGGACAGCCCACGCACCTTTGAAGCACTGCGCAATTGCGACCTGACCGTACAGATCAGCACCAAGCTCAACCGCAGCCACCTGATGCATGGCAAGGACGCGCTGATCCTGCCATGCCTGGGCCGCACCGACATCGACATCCAGGCCGAAGGCCCGCAAGCCGTGACCGTTGAAGACTCGTTCAGCATGGTCCACGCCTCCAACGGCCAACTGCAGCCGCTGTCGAAACAGATGAAATCCGAGCCTGCGATTCTGGCGGGCATTGCCGCCGCCACCCTGGGCAGCAAGCCGGTGGACTGGAACTGGCTGGTGGCCGATTACGACCGTATTCGCGACCTGATCGCCGACACCATTCCGGGCTTCAAGGACTTCAACGAGCGCCTGAAAAACCCGGGCGGTTTCTACCTGGGCAACTCGGCTGGCGCCCGTCGCTGGAACACCCCGTCGGGCCGCGCCAACTTCCGCCCGAACATCCTGCCCAAGGACCTGGTGCACGAACGCACCCGCAACACCGGGCAATTGCCGGACCTGATCATGCAGTCGATGCGCTCCCACGATCAGTACAACACCACCATCTATGGCCTGGACGACCGCTATCGTGGGGTCAAGGGCCAGCGGGATGTGTTGTTCGTCAATGAAGCCGACATCATCCGCCTGGGCTTCAAGCCGGGGCAGAAGGCTGACATCGTGTCGATCTGGGACGACGGCCGTGAGCGTCGGGTGAAGGGCTTTACCTTGCTGGCATTTGATATTCCGGCGGGGCAGGCTGCGGCTTATTACCCGGAAGTGAATCCGCTGGTGCCGCTGGAAAGCACGGGGGATGGCAGCCATACGCCAACGTCGAAGTTTGTAGCGATCCGCCTGGAAGCAGCGAGTGCAACCGGCTTGATCATGGCGAAGTCGGCCTAAGCGACACCTCGCCACAGACAGCACCCGAGTTTCTTACGGGCACAAAAAAGGCCGCTTTTGCATAAAAGCGGCCGTTCCGAAGTAACTAAAGACTCGCAAAACTCACTTAAGTTCCTCATACAAAACAGTAACTTAGAGAATTGTATACAACCCATACCACTGGTCGGGTTTCGATTGTCACCGTCTCGATACAACCTCAGGATCGCGCCGTCATCCTCTTGAGGTTCCTCTATGAAGTTCTCCTCGATTCTCTTGTTGTCCCTTGGCCTGGTCAGTGGCGCAGCCATGGCCGGTGGCACCACCGAAGCCGGTGTGGGCGGCGCATTGGGCGGGGTTCTAGGTTCTGTCGTAGGTCAGCAGTTGGGCGGTAATACCGGCTCGGCGATTGGTGCAGCACTCGGCGGCGCGGGTGGCAGTGCGGTGGGCGCAGACAAGCGCAGCCGCGGTGAAGCAGCCATTGGCGGC
>NZ_JACARK010000008.1:0-3071 GCF_013386655.1 Pseudomonas sp. K5002
ACAGCATCTTGCTCGACGAACGCGGCCAGGCGATTCGCAACGCCGCGCAAACCCACACCGGGCAGCGCCTGACCGCGCGCCTCGGTGAAGGCCAATTGCAGGTACGGGTGGAAGACAACCACCTGACGCCCGTCACCCTCTCGTTACTGGATTGATTGATGCCACGCTTTTTAAGTTTGTTGATGCTGCTGTGCCTGACCTTTAACGCCCATGCCGACAGCTACATCACCCGGCTGCTGAACAAGCCGGTGCCCGGTGGCGTGGCGGTGGTCGACCTCGGCACTTCGGCCACAGCGCCCAAAGCCACCTACATGAACCGCCCAGTGCTGGTGGTGAAGGAGCAAAACAACTGGCTGGCGATTGTGGGCATCCCGCTGACGGTCAAGCCCGGCACCCAACGCATTACCAGCGGCAGCCAGAACCTGCCGTTTGTCGTGGGCTTCAAGAAATACCCCGAGCAGCACATCACCCTGAAGAACAAGAGCCAGGTGAACCCGGACCCGGCGCAACTCAAGCGCATCGAAGGCGAGCTGGCAGTCCAGCTCAAGGCCTATCGCAGTTTCAGCCCGAACACGCCGAGCAACCTGCTGCTGGACAAGCCGGTGAACGGGCCGCTGTCGAGCAAGTTCGGCGTGCGACGTTTCTTCAACGGCGAGGAGCGGAATCCGCATTCCGGCCTGGACTTTGCCGTGGGCGCCGGCACGCCGATCAAGACCCCGGCAGCGGGCAAGGTGATCCTGACCGGCAACTACTTCTTCAACGGCAACACCGTGTTTGTCGACCATGGCCAGGGCTTTATCAGCATGTTCTGCCATATGTCGAAGATTGATGTGAGCGTGGGCCAGCAACTGGCTCGTGGTGCAGTGGTGGGCAAGGTCGGTTCCACCGGCAGGGCGACCGGGCCGCATATGCATTGGAACATCAGCCTGAACGACGCACGGGTGGATCCGGCGATCTTTATCGGCGCGTTTCAGCCCTGATGCTCAATTGCGCACCCGGCAACGGGTGCGCAAACAAAACAACCCCGCGCACAATTCTCAACCATAAAATCTCGTTTTCCTCAGCAATAGCAGAACTTCTCTCAATTTTTTCCGACTGCTTGCCATCTTTCACCCCGGCGGTTAGGGTTGGACCTATGAAAACCTCTCACACCCTCATTCAGCTCCGCCAGCACCGCAGCCTGTGCCTAGTCAGCGCACGACTGCCAGGCTGAATCGATCTGCCTCGTCTTCTGCTTTATCCCCAATAACAGTTTTACGGCAGGCCGCCTTTTCTCGGCCCCTAGACAAAGGATTTCCCGATGAGCATGCTCAAAGACCCGTCTTCGAAGTACCGCGCGTTCCCGACCATTGATATCCCGGACCGCACCTGGCCTTCGAAAACCATCACCACCGCGCCGATCTGGTGCAGTTCCGACCTGCGCGACGGCAACCAGTCGCTGATCGAACCGATGGACGCGGTGAAAAAGCTGCGTTTCTGGAAGACCCTGGTGGCCGTCGGTGTGAAGGAAATAGAAGCCTCCTTCCCGGCTGCGTCGCAAACCGATTTCGACTTCGTGCGCACCCTGATCGAAGACAATCACATCCCCGCGGACACCACCATCCAGGTGCTGACCCAGGGCCGTGAAGACTTGATCGCGCGCACCTTCGAATCCCTGCGCGGGGCGAAGAAAGCCATCGTTCACTTGTACAACGCCACCTCGCCGTCGTTCCGCCGCATCGTGTTCAACCAGGACAAGGACGGCATCAAGGCGATCGCGGTCAACGCGGCCAAGCTGTTCGTCAAATACGCCGCCCAGCAGCCGGAAACCCAGTGGACCTTCGAATACTCGCCAGAGACGTTCAGCGCCACTGAGCTTGAGTTCGCCAAGGAAGTCTGTGACGCGGTGATCGAGGTCTGGAACCCGACGCCTGAGCACAAGGTGATCCTCAACCTGCCAGCCACCGTCGAGTGCGCCACCCCGAACATCTATGCCGACCAGATCGAGTGGTTCGGTCGTCATATCAACCGTCGCGACAGCGTGATCATCAGCCTGCACACCCACAACGACCGTGGCACCGGCGTAGCCGCCACCGAGTTGGGCCTGATGGCCGGCGCCGACCGTGTCGAAGGCTGCCTGTTCGGCAACGGCGAGCGTACCGGTAACGTCGACCTGGTCACCGTGGCCTTGAACATGTACACCCAGGGCCTCGACCCTCAGCTGGACTTCTCCGACATCGACGGCATCCGCAAGGTAGTCGAAGAGTGCAACCAGATCCCGGTGCACCCGCGTCACCCGTACGTCGGCGACCTGGTTCACACCGCCTTCTCCGGCTCCCATCAGGACGCGATCCGCAAGGGCTTCACCCAGCAGAAAGACGACGCCTTGTGGGAAGTGCCGTACTTGCCGATCGACCCGGCCGACATCGGCCGCAGCTACGAGGCGGTGATCCGCGTCAACAGCCAGTCGGGCAAAGGCGGCATCGCCTACCTGCTGGAGCAGGAATACGGCATCAGCTTGCCGCGCCGCATGCAGATCGAGTTCAGCCAGGTGGTACAGGCCGAAACCGACCGCGTGGGCCTGGAGATGACCGCCGCGCAGATCTACAGCTTGTTGCAGCGTGAATACCTGCAAGCCAACATTCCTTACGCGCTGGTCAGCCATCGCTTGCAGGAAGAGAACGGCAACAGCTCGGTGGAAGTTGAAGTCTCCGGCAAGGGCCAGGGCGAAACCAACCTGCGCTGGCACGGCAAAGGCAACGGCGCCCTGGAAGCGCTGGTGGCCGGGCTGCCGATTGGTGTGGAGATCATGGATTACAACGAACATGCGATTGGCGCCGGCACCAATGCCAAGGCGGCGGCCTACATCGAGCTGCGAGTGAACGGTGAGCGTCCGGTGCATGGCGTGGGCATTGATGAAAACATCACCACGGCGAGCTTCAAGGCGGTGTTCAGCGCGCTGAACCGCTCGTTGAGCCAGCTGGAAGCGAAAGCGGCATAAACACTGACCGCTGAAATGCAAAAGGCCCCGGGATGAGAATCCAGGGGCCTTTTTTATGATCGTTCCCACGCTCCGCGTGGGAATGCAGCTC
>NZ_JACARK010000080.1:0-3174 GCF_013386655.1 Pseudomonas sp. K5002
CTGGCCCGGGGCACCATGGACCAGGGCCCGGAAGCTGCACGGGATTTTGTGCAAGGTTTTGTCTCGGCGCGCCTGGAAGACGAACCCTGCGTGTGCCTGTGGCTGATCGGCCTGCCCGCCGTGCGTTTTGCCGGCGAAGCGAATGCCGAGGCCTGGTACCGCGAACTGCAGGTCGAAGGCCTGGGCTCCGTCTGGGCCCTGCCGGGCCTGGAACTATTAATGGAAGAGCCACAGCGTAAGGCTGATGTCTGGCAAGCCATGCGCCGGCTGATGGCGCGCTGGAAAAGTACCGATGAGTGAAGCTTTATCCTTCCGCCCGATGACCGAGGCGGACCTCGACGCTGTACTGAAGATCGAATACGCAGCGTTCAGCCACCCTTGGACCCGCGGGATTTTTCTCGACGGGCTGGGCAAATACCAGATCTGGCTGATGTTCGAAGGTGAGCAGCAGGTGGGGCACGGGGTGGTGCAGATCATCCTCGATGAAGCGCATTTGCTGAACATCACCGTCAAGCCGGAAAACCAGGGCCGTGGCCTGGGCTTGAGCTTGCTGGAGCACCTGATGTCCCGGGCCTACGAGGCCAAGGCGCGGGAATGTTTCCTGGAAGTGCGCGACAGCAACACCGGCGCGTTCCGGCTGTACGAGCGTTATGGTTTCAACGAAATTGGCCGTCGGCGGGATTATTACCCCGCCGTCGGTGGCCGCGAAGATGCGGTGGTGATGGCCTGCACCCTGGTCGACTAAACACAGGGCCCAATGTGGGAGCGGGCTTGGTGGGAGCGAGCAAGCCCGCTCCCACATTCAGTTCGGCAGGGTGTCAGCGGTTGCCGTCTACTGGATCGATATCGGCCAACTCGGCCTCATCCAGGCCATTGCCGCCGCCGATCTCGTCTTCATCGACGATACTCAAATCGTAATCCGCCGGATGGTCTTCACCTGCTTCCTGCGCATCCCGCGCGCCATCCTCATGGATCAGCGTTTCCGGGCTCATGTCATCATCGGTTGAATCATGATCGTCAGTGGAAGCACCGGTCATCCCGGCTTCGCGCACCCGTTCGTCGGGCATCAGGTGCTCACGCTCCCGTGGCGGAATCTCGTCGCCGATTTCCGCAGTCGGTTCCTCCTGGTCAAAATCCAGCTCGCGCATTTCGCCCATGCGATCTTCGTTGTCATCAATCGGTTCCGGCTGTGTAGCGCCGTAGGGACGTCGTGATTCAGTCATGGCGATTCCTCATACTGTGGGGCTTATAGTGTGTGGACAGGCATGGCTCCCCAAGATTCAAGTAATTGCCGCCGGCTATCTTTATTGTTGGCGTGACCCGGACGGGCGGTCGAGTGTCAAAACTGCGCATCATTCCTGAGGCTTTCCCTGATGAACGAACTACAAGACTTACTTGATAACAACGAACGCTGGGCGGATGCGATCAAACAGGAAGATCCCGAATTCTTCGCCAAGCTCGCCCGCCAGCAAACCCCGGAATACTTGTGGATCGGCTGTTCCGACGCCCGCGTGCCGGCCAACGAGATCGTCGGCATGCTGCCCGGCGACCTGTTTGTGCACCGCAACGTGGCCAACGTGGTATTGCACACCGACCTCAATTGCCTGTCGGTGATCCAGTACGCAGTCGACGTGCTCAAGGTCAAACACATCCTGGTGACCGGCCACTATGGCTGCGGTGGCGTACGCGCCTCGATGCAGGACAACCAGTTGGGCCTGATCGACGGCTGGCTGCGCACCATCCGTGACCTGTACTACGAAAACCGCGACGTACTGGCCCAGTTGCCCACGGAAGAGGAACGCGTAGACCGCCTGTGCGAACTGAACGTGATCCAGCAGGTGGCCAACGTCGGCCACACCAGCATCGTGCAGAACGCTTGGCACCGCGGGCAGAGCCTGTCGGTTCATGGCTGCATTTACGGGATCAAGGACGGCCGCTGGAAAAGCCTGAACACCACCATCAGTGGCTTCGAGCAACTGCCGCCGCAATACCGCCTGCGCCCGCTGGGTGCGGTCTAAGGGCTTTTGCGTTCGCGCCACTGCTCCATGAATTGCTGACCCTCGGGATTCAACGGCTCCTTCATGCCGGTGATCCAGCCCCGACAGTTGAGCTCGCCGCACTGGCAGCGAAACTGTCGGAACAATACGTCCTCGGTGTGGGCGTAATCCATGGTCAGCAGGGCGCCAGCGGGAATGGGTTGAACGGACCACAGTTCCAGGTACGTCATGTCGAGAAACGCGTTCGGGTTGCACGAGTGCGAAAGCAGGCCGCTGAACCACGGGTCGTACAAGTGGATACGCGAGGACATCTGCACCGTATGCAGGCGCCGCTCATTCAATGCGTAGCCGGACACCCTGGCTATGCACATACGGCTGTCAAAGGCGACGCGGGTCTTGATTCCGTCGCCTGAACCGTCTCGGGTACGCACCACTTCATAGTCGCGAGCGCGGGGGTAGCCGTGTTCGGCGAGGGCGGTCGCGAACGGGTAAAGACACTTGCTCACAGCGGTTTTAGCCTTGTCCATGGCTTGAGTTTTCATGACTCTCCAGGAGGGGCTGCATCGACCTGCCGGTGGTGTCTTGACTGCCAGTCTTGCAGCGGATGGGCGCGGCTCAAGACTCGCTTAAGTGGGAACCAATTTCTACTGTCAAATCTGACAGTAGAAATTGGCTATCTTTTATGTAGGAAAATGCCCTTCTGGCAGCCTGCTTCAGAGCGCCGGTGCTTCAATCGCCGGTTCTGGCACTGCGCTTTTCAATTGCCTCAGCTGGGTCTTGATCGCCGGCTGGGCACACTTGGCGTTCGCTTGATCGGGCGTCAGCTCGCGGATAGAGGTGTAGAACAGTTCGCAGGTCTGCTCCTTGCGCGTTACCTGCCAGGTGTTCATGCAGCCTTTGAGCTGCACATTCGGATCGCTGGCGGGCTTCTGGCCCATCGAGGCCTGCCAGCAGGCGGCGCTCAAGTCCTGGCCCATCACCTTCAAACCGGCCTCGTCGGCCTTTTGCTCGTCACCGTCATAGGTGTCGGGGTTGGCGGCATACCAGATGTAGCTTGGGTGATTGGCACCCAGTACGGCGACCTGGCTCCCGACGGCCGGGCTGATTTGCGCCAGGCCCAGTACGGCAACGGTTTGCCCGTATTGCTGCTTGATCCAGCTGCGCACCGGCGCGCCGA
>NZ_JACARK010000797.1:0-3257 GCF_013386655.1 Pseudomonas sp. K5002
GCCCACCTGGGCCACCCGCTGGCTGTCCGCCCACCTGCGCCGGTTTTGCGAGCGTTACCCGGACATCAACCTCAGCGTCACCCACCAGAACACCCATGCGAGCCTGGCGGAAATCGACTGCCAGGTCCGCTTCGGCCTGGAAGCGGCCACGCAGTGCAGCAGTGAACTGTTGGTGATGGAACGCCACATCGCCGTCGCCAGCCCGGAACTGTTCAGCGACGGTCAGCCACCCGACCTGCGGCGCTTTCCGCTGCTGCACATCCTGCACGACGGCAAGCGTTTGCAGGTCTGGGAGAACTGGCTGGCGGCCATGGGCCGGGAAGATATCGATGCAGGCCAGGGCCTGGAATTCAGCACCCTGGACCAGGTGATCCACACCGCCCTGGCCGGCGGTGGGTTGGCGGTGATCGACCGGCAGATGATCGAGCGTGAACTGGCGAATGGCAGCCTGCTGCCGATCACCCCGGTGGAGGTGATCGGCCCGTATGGCTATTGGCTGGATGTGGCAAGTGACAAGCAGGGTTTATCCAAGGTTCGGTTGTTTACGCAGTGGTTGAACCGGGTGAGCAATCCCTGACACCGCAGGCTCGGCCTTGCACGCCTGGCTCAAGGTCAACGCCTTGGTTTCCGGCGCCCAGGCCCAGGAGATGATCGCGCCCAGCACCAGGATAGCGGCGAGGATGCCCATGGTCGGGCTCAGGCCGATCCCCGCTACGCTCACCGGCAACAGGAAGGTACTCACCGCCGAACCCAGGCGGCTGACGGCTGTGGCAAGGCCGATGCCGCTGGCCCGCACTTCGGTCGGGAAGCTCTCCGCCGGGAATACGCCCACCAGGTTGCTCACCGCCGACAGCACCAGGGTGAAGACGCCGAACGTCAGCACCATCAACCACGCCATGCTGCCCGGCAATACCGCCAGCAGGAACAGCGCCGCCGCCAGGATGATGAACGAGTTGATCAGAAAGCCCCGCCGGGAGAATTTCACGGTGCACCAGATGCCGATCAAGGCGCCGATGATCAGCAGCAGGTTGAGCATCAGCTCGGTGCCAAAACCTTCGGCCAGGCCCATCTTCTGCAGGATCGACGGCAGGAAGGTGTAGATGGCGAAGTACGGCATCACGATGCACACGAAGAACAGGCAGTTGAACGCGGTGCGCTCGCGGTATTCACGGCTGAACAGCACGCCGTAGCCGGAACGGGTTTGCGTCGACGGTTCTTCATCGAGGACCACGTGTTCGCCGAGGTGTTTCTTGACGATGGCTCGGGCCTCGGCAATCCGGCCCTGGTTGATCAGCCAGCGCGGCGATTCGGGCGTGCCGATGCGCGCGATCAGGATCAGCCCGGCAGGAATTGCCGACGATGCGAGCATCCAGCGCCAGGCATCATCGCCGAGGCTGAGCATGGCGGTGCCGACGAAAGTCGCGGCCACGTAACCCACCGTCCACACCACGCTGAAGGAGCCCAGCAGTACCCCGCGATGTTTCCTGGGCGAGAACTCGGCGAGCATCGCGTGGCCGACGCTGAAGTCGCCGCCCAGGCCGATACCGATCAACACCCGGCAGAGGAACAGGCCCATGGCGGTTTCGGCATAGAACTGCATCACCGAGGCAACGGTGATCAGGACGAAGCTGACCAGGAAGATTTTCTGCCGGCCGAGGGTGTCGGAGATCCAGCCAAAGAACAGGCTACCCATAAACAGGCCGATCAGGGCCGAGGCGCCGATCAGGCCTTGCCAGAAGGCGTCCAGTTGCATCTGTGGGCTGAGCAAGGTGAAGGCGATGCCGATCAGGCCGAGGATATAGCCGTCGGTGAAGTGGGCGCCGAAGGTCAGGCCGGCGATTTTAAGGTGGAAGCGACCGATGGGCAGGTCGTCGATTTTGATGGGTTGAGTGGACATGGTGTTCTCCATATTTTTGTTCTTGACGGAGTAACAGCGGGCAAGCCCATTTCCCTGTGGGAGCGGGCGGGGTTGTTTGGGTGAATGGGGTCAGAGACCGCCCATCAACAGGTATTTGATCTCCAGGTAATCCTCCAGGCCGTACCTGGAACCTTCACGACCCAGGCCCGACTCCTTGATCCCGCCAAACGGTGCGACTTCGGTGGAGATGATCCCTTCGTTGATCCCGACCATGCCCGCTTCCAGGCCTTCGGCCATGCGCCATACGCGGCCGATGTCGCGGCTGTAGAAGTAGGCGGACAACCCAAACGGCGTGTCATTCGCCCGTTGCAGCACTTCGGCTTCGTCCTTGAAGCGGAAGCAGGCCGCCACCGGGCCGAAGGTTTCTTCCTGGGCAATCAGCATCTCGCCGTGGGCTTCGGTGAGGATGGTCGGTTCGAAGAACGTCCCGCCCAAGGCATGGCGACGGCCGCCGCACAGCAGCTTGGCACCTTTCTCGAGGGCGTCGCCGACGTGGGCTTCAACCTTGGCCAACGCGGCCGCATTGATCAGCGGGCCTTGTTCGGTTTCGCCGTCCAGGGCGCTGCCGACGCGCATCGCAGAGACCGCTTCGGCCAGCTTGCGGGTGAACGCATCGTACACACCGTCCTGGATAAAGAAGCGGTTGACGCAGACGCAGGTCTGCCCGGTATTGCGAAACTTGGAAGCCATGGCGCCTTTGACGGCAGCGTCCAGGTCGGCATCGTCAAACACGATAAAGGGTGCGTTGCCGCCCAGTTCCAGGGAGACCTTTTTCAGGGTGTCGGCGGCCTGGCGCATCAGCAGCTTGCCGGTGCGGGTGGAGCCGGTGAAGGACAGCTTGCGCACAATGCTGGAGGCTTGCAGTGCGCCACCGATGGCCACGGCATCGCCGGACACGATGTTGAACACGCCCGCCGGAATCCCGGCCTGTTCTGCCAACACCGCCAGGGCAAAGGCCGACAGCGGGGTTTCTTCCGACGGTTTGAGAATCATCGTGCAACCCGCCGCCAGCGCCGGGCCAACCTTGCGGGTGACCATGGCCAGGGGGAAATTCCATGGGGTGATCGCTGCGACCACGCCGATGGCTTCCTTGGTCACGATGATGCGGGCGTCGGCCTTGTGGCTCGGGATCACGTCGCCATAGGCACGCTTGGCTTCTTCGGCAAACCATTCGAGGAAGCTCGCGGCGTAGACCACTTCGCCCATGGCTTCGGCCAGCGGCTTGCCCTGTTCCAGGCTGAGCAGGTGGGCCAGGTCCTTCTGGTTGCTCAGCATCAACTCGCTCCAGCGCTTGAGGCGCTGGCTGCGTTCCTTGGCGGTGAGCTTGCGCCAGGCCGGC
>NZ_JACARK010000798.1:0-8042 GCF_013386655.1 Pseudomonas sp. K5002
GGGCGCTTCACCGCTGCGCAGCACGGCGTCGTAACCTTCTTCCACCACGTCCACGCGGCGGTCGGTAAAGCTCAGGTCCAGCTGCACCTCGGGGTAGGCTTTCTTGAATTGCGCGAGCACCTGCAAGAACGGATGGCCCACCAGCGGCAGGCTGACCTTGAGCCGGCCACGAGGCGCCGACACGGTTTGCGAAAGCTCGGCTTCGGCTTCGTCGATCTCCATCAGGATGCGCCGGCTGCGCTCCAGAAACAGCTCGCCCTCGGCAGTCAGCGTGACGCTGCGGGTGCTGCGGTTGAACAGGCGCACACCCAGGCGTTCCTCCAGGCGTACCACGCTCTTGCCGACTGCCGAGGCCGTTACGCCCAGCACGCGCCCGGCGGCGACAAAGCTGCGGGTTTCGGCGACCTGCACAAAAACATTCAGGGTGTTGAGGCTGTCCATCGAGGCTCCGGTTTGGCTGAGGCGAGGCCTGGCTACCTTATCCCGATTGCGGAACAAAAGCTCCGTAGACAGTGGAGCCGGCGCCCCCTTAATCCCGTGAGGACAGGCCCATATCCTTGTGGCATTGCCCATTCACGAGGAATACCAAGATGACCGACACCATGAAACGCTGGGAAACACCTGCATTGGGACTGCACACACTGCGCCTTGCCGACGTGCCACGCCCCATCGCGAAGGCCGGGGAGGTATTGGTGCGCGTCGAGGCCGTCTCGCTCAATTACCGCGACGGTGAAGTGGTCGAAAACAGCATGGGTGCCGACCTCACATTCCCATTCACGCCGGCCTCCGACATGGCGGGCACGGTGGTCGCCGTGGGCGAGGGCGTTACGCGTTTCAAGGTGGGCGACAAGCTGCTGTCGACGTTTTTTGCCGGATGGGTCGATGGCGCTCCGCTGTCCTGGAGTGAAGCGCCGCCTCAGGGTGGCCCGCTCCCCGGCATGCTCGCCGAGTACGTGGCAACACCTGCCGAATGGTGCGTGCATGCGCCCCTCAGCCTCACCGCAGGGCAGGCCAGCACCTTGCCAGTGGCCGCCTTGACGGCGTGGATGGCGCTGTTCGAACTGGGCCACCTGCACGCCGGCCATACCGTGGTGGTGCAGGGCACCGGTGGCGTCTCGTTGTTTGCGGTGCAACTGGCTGCGGCCAATGGTGCCCGCGTTATCATCACCAGTAGCAGCGATGAAAAGATCGCGCGTGCCATAGAGCTGGGTGCCACCCATGGCATCAACCGCAGCCGGGTACCGGAATGGCACACGGCGGTGCAAGCGCTGACCGATGGGCGTGGCGCCGAACATATCCTGGAAATGGCCGGCGGTGACAACCTCACGCGTTCCCTGCACGCGGTAGCCAACGGTGGGCGCATCTCGGTGATCGGCCTGCTGGAGAGTGACCAATTGAATGCTCCGGTCATGGCCTTGCTGGGCAAGCGGGCCTCCATCATCGGCATCTCCGTGGGGCCGCGCCGCGCATTGGAAGATCTGATTGCCATGATCGACCGCCACGGCATCGAGCCGGTAATCGATCACACCTACGGCTTCGAGCAAGTGCCCGAAGCCTTCGCTCATCTCGGGCGCGGTGCCTTTGGCAAGATCGTGATCGAGGTCGGCCGGTGATCTACATCATTCTGGGTCTTTTCGGCCTGTACACCCTGGAGTTTGGTGTGGTCGGTATTTTACCGATGATCGTCGAACGTTTCGGCATCAGCGTGTCTCAGGCCGGGTTATTGATGGGCTTGTTTGCGCTGATCGTGGCGGTGCTGGGGCCTTTCCTGGTGCTGATGGCGTCGCGCCTGGCGCGCAAGAAAATCCTGGTGGGCGCGCTCTTTGGTTTTTCCGTGTGCAGCGTGCTGTCGGCGTTTGCGCCGAACTTCGAAACCTTGATGGCGTTGCGGGTAATTCCGGCGATGCTGCACCCGGTGTTTTTTGCCGCTGCGTTTTCCACCGCGGTGTCCTTGTACCCCAAGGACCGCGCGGCGCATGCCACGGCCCTGGCCGTGGTGGGCACCACCTTGGGCCTGGTGCTTGGGGTGCCGCTGACCACATGGGTGGGCGCGAGTATTTCCTATGAGGCATCGTTCTTCTTCTGCGCTTTGGCAACGGGGTTGGCAGGTGTCGGACTGCTGTTGAAACTGCCCCATCATGAACGCCCGATGCCGCTGAGTTTCGGCAAGCAACTGGCGGTGCTGCGCAGCCTGTCGGTGTGGCTGGCGATCATCGCGACGGTGCTGGTGTTCACCACGATGTTTTCGGTCTACAGCTATGCCGCCGAGTACCTCAGGACCCAGACCGGCATGGATGGCCAGGCCATCAGCATCATGCTGGTGATCTTCGGCGTGGGCGGTGTCACGGGCAACCTGTTGGTGGGCCGGTTATTGGGCAAAAGCATGGTGGCAACGGTGGTGCTGTACCCCATTGTGCTGGCGGCGGCGTACGTGGTCTTGTACGCGTTCGGCAGCCCGTCGTGGTGGTCGATGAGCTTGATTGTGCTGCTGTGGGGCGCTGCGCATACCTGCGGGCTGGTGGTCACGCAAGTCTGGCTGACCTCGTCGGCGCCCGAGGCGCATGAGTTCGCAACCAGCCTGTATGTGTCCTCGGCGAATGCCGGCGTGGTGATCGGGGCGTCCGTGGGCGGGCTGTTTATCAATGCATTCGGCACCACCGGAGTGATCGGCTGCGGCTTGATATTTGCCGCACTGTCATTGCTTGTGATTGGGTGGAAGGCCTTGGCGTTCGGAGGCGCCAAGGCATTGCCCGCAGACCTGTGCGCTGCGCATTAGGCCTGCGGGGCCATGGTCAACGCAGGGTGTAGCCGCCGTCGACCACCCAGTCCTGGCCAAACACACTGCGTGCGCCCTGGCTCAACTGGAACAGGATCACATCGGCAATAGCGCCCGGCTCCAGGAATTGCCCATTGAGCAGGCGCTGATTGACTGTGGTGGCAACGCCGCCCAACGCTTCGTCACTGAGCCCCAAGGTGCTCCAGATCGGCGTGGCGGTGGGGCCGGGCGATACCATGTTCAGACGAATGCCATGGGGCGCCAGCTCCACCGCCAGGGTGCGCATTTGCGCCCGCAAGGCGGCCTTCGAAGCAATATACGCGGCGAGCCCAGGGAAGGTCGCCAGCTCCAGGAATGTACCGATAAATACCACCGACGCCTGGGCGGCCATTTGCTCGCGTAGGCTGCCGAGGATGTTGAGAGCCGCGGCTCCATTGACGGCCCATTGCCGGTCAAAGGCGGCCAGGTCCAGGCCATCGGCCAGTTGTGCGATCCCGGCATTGGGCACGAGGTAATCCACCGGTCCGATGGACGCCGTCAACTGCGCCAGGCGTGCCTGGTCGGCAGCCTGGGTGACATCCCCCGCCAGCCAGTAGAGCTGCTCGCCAAAACGCTCCGCCAATGCGCCCAATTCGCCAATCTGTCGCGACATGGCGACCACTTGCGCACCTTGTTCAAGCAGCTTGCAGGTGACAGCCAGGCCGATACCTGAACTGGCACCGGTCACTACGGCAAGGCGGTGGTTGAAGTCATTGTTCATGGGGTTCTCTTTATAGATTGCCAAAGGGGCGCGCAGCACTGATCAGGATTCATGCCATATGAAAAGTTCCTATAAATCAGTTGGATATATTTTTTGTAGTCGATATGACACGAGTGTTATGTAGTCCTTATGACGTGCTGTAGTCGTTATGACCAAGGCCCGTTTTCGAGCTGATCGAAGGCTTGGCTTTTTTGCGATAGTTGTTGGCGTTATCGCGATGACGGCGCTGGCACTTTCCTTGGTTAATGGCGGCTGTTTTCTCTACGTCAGGCTCATTACGTCATGTCGCTTATTCCGCGCAAAAAAGTCATTCGCCAGGTGATCGCCACCCGTCAACGCTTGCAAGCCATCAGCGTGCTGGGCGCTACCGGTTCGGTGGGCGTCAACGTATTGGACGTTATCGCGCGTCACCCCGAGCGCTATAAAGTCTTCGCCCTCAGCGGGTTCACCCAACTGGAGCTGTTGAAAAAACAATGCTTGTTGCACCGTCCGGACTACGCCGTGGTGCCCACGCCGCAAGCCGTGGCGACGCTGCAGAAGCAACTGTTGGAGGAGGGCTCTCAGACTCAGGTAGTGGGCGGCGAAAGCGGTCTGAAATTCGTCGCCGGTCACCGGGATGTGGACACGGTGGTGGCCGCTATCGTCGGTGCGGCGGGCTTGAATGCAACGATGGCCGCCGTCGAGGCCGGCAAGAAAATCCTCCTGGCCAACAAAGAGGCACTGGTGATGTCCGGTGCGTTGTTCATGCAGGCGGTGCGCAGCAGTGGGGCGGTGCTGTTACCGCTGGACAGCGAGCACAACGCAATCTTTCAGTGCCTGCCGTCCCATGCTCAACACGGCCTGGCCCACGCGGGCGTGCGGCGCATTCTGTTGACTGGCTCCGGCGGGCCGTTTCGCCAAACGCCGATGGCGCAACTGCACAACGTAACGCCGGACCAAGCCTGCGCTCACCCGAAATGGTCCATGGGCCGCAAGATTTCGGTGGACTCGGCAACCCTGATGAACAAGGGACTCGAACTGATCGAGGCCTGTTGGTTATTCGGCGCCAGGCCGTCCCAGGTCGAGGTAGTGATCCATCCGCAAAGCGTCGTCCATTCGCTGGTGGATTACGTCGACGGCTCAATGCTCGCGCAGTTGGGGAACCCGGACATGCGCACGCCCATCAGCCATGCCCTGGCCTGGCCGCAACGGATCGATTCAGGGGTTGAACCACTGGATTTGTTCAAGGTGGCCCGGCTGGATTTCGAAGTACCGGACGAGAAGCGCTTTCCTTGCCTGGCCCTGGCGCGCGAGGTGGCGGATGTGGGCGGCACGGCACCGGCGTCGCTCAATGCGGCCAATGAAGTCGCGGTGCAGGCCTTTCTGGACGGACGCATCGGCTTCATGCAGATCGCCGAGTGCATCCGGCATGTGCTGGACAAGGAGCCGGTGGTGGCGGTGACGGACCTGTATGGCGTCATGGAGGCCGACGCCAGTGCCCGCCGGTGGGCACTCGGATGGCTGAATCAGCACTATCAGCGATGATCAGCCGTAGCTGACCCGGTCGCGAATCTTCAGCACAGCCTTATGGTCGGCCAGCACTTCCGGGAGTGAACTGCGCAGGTACTCCACCCAGGTTTTGATTTTTGCATCCAGGTAGTGCCGGGAAGGGTAGATGGCGTACAGGCTCAGTTCTTCCAGGCGGTACTCGGGCAGGACTCGCACCAGAGTGCCGCTGCGCAGCCCCTTGATTGCCGCATGCACCGGCAGGATGCCCACGCCCATGTCGTTGCTGATGGCGGTCTTCATGGCGTCGACCGAGTCCACCAGGAACGGCGAGCTGCTGATGGTGACGCTCTCCTGGCCACGGGGGCCGTCGAACGTCCAGTCTTCCAGCGGGATCACCGGGCTGACCAGCCGCAGGCAGGCGTGGCTGAGCAGGTCTTGCGGCGTTTGCGCGGCACCATGGTTTTTTATGTAGGACGGTGAGGCGCAGACGATGCTGTAGGTCGTGCCCAGTTTCTGTGAAACGTGGCTAGAATCGGGCAGGTCAATGGCCAACACAATCGACACGTCGAACCCTTCGTTGACCAGGTTCGGCGTGCGGTTGCTCATGCTCAGGTTGAACGTCACGTCGGGGTAGTTCTTGCGGTAGCGTGCGATGGCGTCCACCACGTAGTGCTGGCCGATGCCTGTCATCGAGTGCACTTTCAACTGGCCGGTAGGGCGTGTGTGGGCGTCGCCGGCTTCCAGCTCCGCTTCCTCGACGGAGCGCAGGATTTGCTCGCAACGCAACAGGTAGCGTTTGCCGGATTCGGTCAGTGCGGTACGGCGTGTGGTGCGGTTGAACAGGCGGGTTCGCAGGTGGGTTTCAAGGTTGGAAATGGAGCGCGAAATATGGGTGGTGTTGCTATTCAACTGCACTGCCGCGCCAGTAAAACTGCCGACTTCGGCAACGCAGCGGAAGATGCGCATGTTCTGCAGGATGTCCATCGATGCTCTCCAGGTGGAACGTTTTTTAGTGTGGCATGAACTCATCCACGGCTGTAAACGCTATTTATTGTGGATTTTTACGTAACAGTCATTCACGTTTCTGATGACTTACCGGGGCGCATGGAAGCCCCTAGAGTCGCCGCCCCATTTCCCGTCAGCCGGAAGGTCGCGTGCCTCGACTCACTGTTCGTCGTTTCAATATCGCCGGTAGAGCGGGCCGCTGGCTGGTGTCGCTGCCCTGGCGCCGGGGCTTCATGGAGTGGGCCCGCAGCGATGGGGTGATGTGGATCTACCTGGGCAAGGTATTGATCGCCTCGTACCTGACCCTGTGGCTGGCGATGCGCCTGGAACTGCCACAACCGAGCACCGCGATCACCACTGTGTTTATCGTGATGCAGCCCCACAGCGGGCACGTCCTCGCCAAGAGTATCTATCGCTTCATCGGCACGTTGGTGGGCTCATCGTTCATGGTGCTGTTGATGGCCCTGTTTGCCCAGAGCACCGAGCTGTTTCTCGCGGGCCTGGCATTGTGGGTGGGGTTGTGTTCCGGTGGTGCCGCGCGCAATCGCAACTTCCGCGCCTATGGATTTGTGCTCGCCGGCTACACGGCGGTGATGGTCGGGCTTCCCGTGGTGGGCCATCCGCAGCAGGTATTCATGGCGGCCGTCTGGCGAGTGCTGGAGATCACCTTGGGGATCGTCTGCGCGACGCTGATCAGCGCCACCGTATTGCCTAAAACCTCCAGCGTGGCGATGCGCAACACGTTGTACCAACGCTTTGGCCGCTTTGCCGGATTTGTGCGGCAGCGCCTGCGTGATACCGGTGACCAGGCGGCCTTCGAGAGCGCCAACCTGGGGTTTATCGCCGAGGCCGTTGGCCTGGAAGTAATGCGCAGCGTCAGCGTGTTCGAAGACCCTTACATGCGCCAGCGCAATGGGCGAATCAACCGCCTCAACAGCGAGTTCATGGCGATCACCACGCGTTTCAACGCGCTGCATCAACTGCTTGAACGGGTTCGCCTGCGCGGTGGCGTGGAGGTGGTCCAGGCCGTCGATCCGGGGTTGATCGCGTTGGCCGAGCTGCTCAAACCCTTCGCCGGGCACCCATTGACGGACCGTGACGCGGCCGTGCTGTCCACCGAACTGAAAGTCTACAAAGCCGGCTTGCCAGACCGGGTCCGGCGCCTGCGTGCGGCGTTGCAACATACCGCTCCCGTAGCCGATGACCTGCTGGACTTTCACACCGCGTATGAACTGCTCTACCGCTTTGTCGACGAGCTGCACAGCTACGCCCAGACGCATGCGTCCCTCGCCGATCACAACCATGTGCGAGAGCAATGGAACGAACCGTTTCAACCTCGGACCAACTGGCTGGCGACCCTTGCGGCCGGGTTGCGCGCCGCGGTGGTGTTACTGGTGCTCAGTACGTTGTGGATTGCCACCAGTTGGCCCAGCGGCGCGGCCATGACCCTGGTGTCGGCGCTGACCGTAGGCCTGTCGGCGTTCTCTGCCAACCCCAGGCGCATGTCGTTTCAAATCGCCTGCGGTACACTACTGGCAGCGGTGATTGGCATTTTCGAAGTGTTTTTCGTGTACCCGATGATCGACGGTTTTCCGTTGCTGTGCGTGGTCATGGCGCCGGTGATCGTACTGGGTTCGTTCTGGCTGGCGAGGCCGCAATTGGCCGGCTATGGCCTGGGCATGCTGGTGTTTTTCGGCACCAGCTCAGTGCCTGCCAACCTGACGCTGTACAACCCCTACGGGCTGATCAATGACTATCTCGCCATGGTGTTTGGCATGTTGGTGTGCGCCGCGGCGGGGGCGATTATCCTGCCACCCAACAGCCCTTGGCTGTGGCGCCGGCTGGAACAGGATCTGCGCCGCCAGGTGGTGGTTGCCATCAGCGCGCCGTTGCCGGCGCTGGGCTCCGGTTTCGAAAGCGGCACCCGCGACCTGCTCAACCAGGCCTACAACTTTGCGGCGGGCAGGGCATCGGTGCAGCATCGCCTGCTGCGCTGGACGTTCGTGGTACTGG
>NZ_JACARK010000799.1:0-2635 GCF_013386655.1 Pseudomonas sp. K5002
GATCGAGGCCGCCGTGCACCTCGGCGCCCTGGCCAGTGGCCGTGCCGAAGCGGCGCAACTGGCGGCGCTGCAAACCTACGCGCGGGCCATCGGCCTGGCGTTCCAGGTGCAGGACGATATTCTCGACGTTGAAAGCGATACCGCGACCCTCGGCAAGCGCCAGGGTGCTGATATCGCACGGGACAAGCCGACTTATCCTTCGCTTCTCGGGCTGGAAGCCGCCAAGGCGTACGCCCTGGAGCTGCGGGACCAGGCCCTGGATGCCCTGCGACCTTTCGACGCGGCTGCCGAGCCACTGCGTGACCTGGCGCGGTATATCGTCGAACGTCGCCACTGACAACAGCGGCCTTTTCCACCGCATATCAGCCAAGTTCGGCGCTCTGCGTGGGCAGTTTGCGATGCTTGAGGTAAACTGCCGCCTCTTCTATACCTATAACGATTCGCCTGATGCCCACGACGTTTCAAGAGATTCCCCGCAAGCGCCCGGCCACGCCCCTGCTGGACCGTGCCAACACGCCAGCCGGCCTGCGCCGCCTGGGTGAAGCCGAGCTGGAAACCCTGGCCGATGAGTTGCGCCTGGAATTGCTCTACACGGTCGGCCAGACCGGTGGGCATTTCGGTGCCGGCCTGGGCGTCATCGAGCTGACCATTGCGCTGCATTACGTATTCGACACTCCGGACGACCGGCTGGTGTGGGACGTGGGTCATCAGGCCTATCCGCACAAGATTCTCACCGGACGCCGCGAGCGCATGGCCACACTGCGCCAGAAGGATGGCATCGCCGCCTTCCCGCGCCGCTCCGAGAGCGAGTACGACACCTTTGGCGTCGGCCACTCCAGCACCTCTATCAGTGCAGCGCTGGGCATGGCGATTGCCGCCCGCCTGCAAAACAGCGATCGCAAGGCGATTGCGGTGATCGGTGATGGCGCGTTGACCGCCGGCATGGCCTTCGAGGCGCTGAACCACGCGCCGGAAGTGGACGCCAACATGCTGGTGATCCTCAACGACAACGACATGTCGATCTCGCGCAATGTCGGTGGCCTGTCGAATTACCTGGCAAAAATCCTCTCCAGCCGCACTTACGCAAGCATGCGTGAAGGCAGCAAGAAGGTGCTCTCGCGTCTGCCCGGCGCGTGGGAAATTGCCCGTCGTACCGAAGAATATGCCAAGGGGATGCTGGTTCCCGGCACCCTGTTCGAAGAGTTGGGCTGGAACTACATCGGCCCGATCGACGGCCATGACCTGCCAACCCTGATCGCCACCCTGCGCAACATGCGTGACCTTAAAGGCCCGCAGTTCCTGCATATCGTGACCAAGAAAGGCAAAGGCTTCGCCCCGGCGGAAGTCGACCCGATTGGTTACCACGCGATCACCAAGCTGGAACCGCTGAACGCCCCGGCCGCCGCGCCGAAGAAGCCCAGCGGGCCAAAGTATTCCGGTGTGTTCGGCGAATGGCTGTGTGACATGGCCGCCGCCGACCCGCGCCTGGTGGGCATCACCCCGGCGATGAAGGAAGGTTCCGACCTGGTGGCGTTCAGCGAGCGTTTCCCGCTGCGCTATTTCGACGTGGCCATCGCCGAGCAACACGCGGTGACCTTCGCCGCGGGCATGGCCTGTGAAGGCGCCAAGCCGGTAGTCGCGATCTACTCTACGTTCCTGCAGCGCGGTTATGACCAGTTGATTCATGACGTCGCGGTGCAGAACCTCGACGTGCTGTTCGCCATCGACCGTGCGGGCCTGGTGGGCGAAGACGGCCCGACCCATGCCGGCAGCTTCGACCTCTCGTACCTGCGCTGCATCCCCGGCATGCTGGTGATGACCCCGAGCGACGAGAACGAACTGCGCAAGATGCTCAGCACCGGCCACCTGTACAACGGCCCGGCGGCTGTGCGCTATCCGCGTGGGAATGGTCCGAATGCGGTGATCGAAAAGGACCTTGAGCCTATCGAAATCGGCAAGGGTATCGTCCGCCGCCAGGGCAGCGGGGTTGCCTTGCTGGTGTTCGGCGTGCAATTGGCTGAAGCCTTGAAAGTGGCCGAGAAGATCGACGCCACGGTGGTAGACATGCGTTTCGTCAAGCCACTGGACGAGGCCCTGGTGCGCGAGATCGCCGGCAGCCATGAGCTGCTGGTGACCCTCGAAGAAAACGCCGTCATGGGCGGCGCCGGTGCGGCAGTCAGTGAGTTCCTGGCGCGGGAGAATATCCTCAAGTCGGTGCTGCACCTGGGCCTGCCGGATGTGTATGTCGAGCATGCCAAGCCGGCGCAGATGCTGGCTGAGTGCGGGCTGGATGAATCCGGGATTGAAGCTTCGGTTCGTCAGCGCATGGCCCTGCTGGGCCTGTAGAAACGCGATTAAAAATGTGGGAGCGGGCTTGCTCGCGAAAGCGCTGGGTCAGTCGACAGATGCATTGACTGACACTGCGCCTTCGNNGCTCCCACATTTGTTTTATGCCAACTTCAAATGCTACGGACAGCCCATGAACCGCCTTCGCCTCGCCCTGCCCCTTCTGTTACTGCCCGCCACCGACCTGCTCGCCGACAGTTTCGAACGCGACCAAGCCCTCAAGCTGCCCGACGTGGTGATCAGCGCCAACCGCCAGGTCCAGGCGCGCAACGACAGCAGCGCCGCCAAC
>NZ_JACARK010000800.1:0-4332 GCF_013386655.1 Pseudomonas sp. K5002
CCGGCGCTGATGGCGAACGAACCCACCGCCGCCGACAGGTTGCCGCAGTTGCCGCTCCAGTCCACGAACGGTTTGTCGATGGACACCTGGCCGAACAGGTAGTCCACGTCGTGATCGGCGCGGGTGCTTTTGGCCAGGATCACGGTTTTGCTGGTGCTGGAAGTCGCGCCGCCCATGCCGTCGATTTGCTTGTCATACGGGTCGGGGCTGCCGATCACCCGCAACAACAACGCATCCCGCGCCGCGCCCGGCACCTGGGCCGACTCGGGCAAATCCTTGAGGCTGAAAAACACGCCTTTACTGGTGCCGCCACGCATGTAGGTGGCGGGAATCTTGATCTGCGGTACGTGTGCCATGGTGGTCCTCATGGGCCGGGGCGTTGACCCCGGCCGCAGTTATCAGGCAGTAACAGCCGATTCCAGGAAGTCCTGGGCAAAACGTTGCAACACGCCGCCCGCCTCGTAGATCGACACTTCTTCAGCCGTGTCCAGGCGGCAGGTCACCGGCACCTCGACACGCTCGCCGTTCTTGCGGTTGATCAGCAACGTCAGTTGCGCACGCGGGGTGCGTTCGCCGATCACGTCGTAGGTTTCAGTGCCGTCGATCTTCAGGGTCTTGCGGTCGGTGCCCGGCAGGAACTCCAGCGGCAGCACGCCCATGCCCACCAGGTTGGTGCGGTGGATGCGCTCGAAACCTTCGGCGGCAATCGCTTCAACACCGGCCAGGCGTACGCCCTTGGCCGCCCAGTCACGGGACGAACCCTGGCCGTAGTCGGCGCCGGCAATGATGATCAGCGGCTGCTTGCGCTCCATGTAGGTTTCGATCGCTTCCCACATGCGCGTGACCTTGCCTTCCGGCTCCAGGCGCGCCAGCGAACCCTGTTTGACCTTACCGTCTTCAACCACCATTTCATTGAACAGTTTCGGGTTGGCGAAGGTGGCGCGCTGCGCGGTCAAGTGGTCGCCACGATGGGTCGCGTAAGAGTTGAAGTCGACTTCCGGCAGGCCCATTTTCGCCAGGTATTCGCCGGCGGCGCTGCCCGGCATGATCGCGTTGGACGGCGACAGGTGATCGGTAGTGATGTTGTCCGGCAGCACCGCCAGCGGGCGCATGCCCTTGAGCGGACGTGCACCGGCCAGGGCACCTTCCCAGTACGGCGGGCGACGGATGTAGGTGCTCTGCGGGCGCCAGTCGTACAGCGGCGTGACCTTCGGGCCGGTGTCTTCGTGGATCGCGAACATCGGGATGTACACCTGGCGAAACTGCTCCGGCTTGACCGACGCCTTGACCACCGCGTCGATTTCTTCGTCGCTTGGCCAGATGTCCTTGAGGCGGATTTCCTTGCCGTTGGCGTCCAGGCCCAGCACGTCTTTTTCGATGTCGAAACGGATGGTGCCGGCAATCGCATAGGCCACGCACAACGCGGGCGAGGCAAGGTAGCCGGCAGGGACTTTCGGGTTGACCCGGCCTTCGAAATTGCGATTGCCCGAAAGCACCACCACGCCTTTCAAGCCCTGCTCGGCGAAGGTCTCGACATGGCGTTCGAGGCTGCCGGAATTACCGATGCAGGTCATGCAGCCAAAGCCCGCCAGGTCGAAACCCAGCGCGGCGAAATCCTCCAGCAAGCCGGCGGCTTCCAGGTAATCGGCCACCACCCGTGAGCCTGGCGACAGCGACGTCTTGACCCACGGTTTGCGCGTCAGCCCACGGGCGCGGGCGTTGCGGGCGAAGAGCCCGGCCTGGATCATCTGCGCCGGGTTGGCGGTGTTGGTGCAACTGGTGATGGCCGACATCACCACCGCGCCATGGGTGATCGGCACCTGGAATGACGGCTCGAAGAAATCCTGCTTTTGCGCGCATACATGCTGATGAAACGACGCCCCGGCCTGGGCCAGGGACTGGCGCTGATGGGGCTGATGCGGGCCGGCGACACTCGGTTCAACCTGCGCCAGATCCAGCTCGATCAACTCATCGAACACCGGCTCGGGATCGTCGTCCCGGCGCCACAGAGATTGCGCCGACATGTAGGCCGAGACCTTGTTGATCAAGGCCTGCGGGCGCGCACTCAGGGTCAGGTACGCCAGCGTCTCGTCATCAAACGGGAAAAACACCACGGTGGCCCCGTATTCCGGCGCCATGTTCGCCACGGTGCCCCGCGCCGCCCAACTCAGGGACGCCAGGCCCGGTCCGGTGAACTCGACAAACTTGCCGACCATGCTGCGCCGGCGCAGCAGTTCAGTCACCGTCAGTGCCAGGTCAGTGGCCGTCACGCCGTCGCGCAACGCATTGGTGACGCGAATGCCCACCACCTGCGGATAAGGAATTGGCACCGGTTCGCCGAGCATCGCCGCCTGCCCTTCCAGCCCGCCAACGCCCCAGCCCAGCACGCCGATGGCATTGATCATCGGCGTGTGGCTGTCGGTGGCGACCATGCAGTCGGGGTGCAACAGCACGTGGCCGTTGCGCGGCGCGCTTTCCCACACCACCTGGGCGATGGACTCCATGTTCATCTGGTGGATGATCCCGGTGCCCGGCGGGATCACCTTGAAGTTATCCAGGCTGGCCTGGGCCCACTTGATAAAACGGTAGCGCTCGCTGTTGCGGCGAAAATCGATGTCCAGGTTGGCATCCACCGCGCCCGCCTCGGCGTAGTGCTCGACGATCACCGAATGGTCGATGGTCAGCACCGCCGGGATCGAGGGGTTCACCGCCCGGGGATCACCGCCCAGCTCGGCCACCACATCGCGCATGCCGGCGAAATCCGCCAGGGCCGGCAGGCACGTGGTGTCGTGGAACATCAGCCGGTTGGGCTGGAACGGCACCTCGCAATCCGGCCCTTCGCCGATGGCCCGCGCCACTACCTGTGGCAATGAAGCCGGGGCGCAGCGGGCAATGTTTTCCAGGAGAATGCGCACGGAATACGGCAGGCGCTGCAGTTGCGCCGGGGTCAGCAACTGGTGCAGGTCGATCCAGGCAAAGCGCTGGCCGTCGATGTCGAGGTGACTGAGATACTCACTCATAGCTGTTTGAATACCCGCTCGATACGCTCAAGGCCCCAGTCCAGTTCTTCGCGGGTAATGGACAACGGCGGTGCGATGCGCAGTACGTTTTCGTGGGTTTCCTTGGTCAGCAGCCCTTCGGCCAGCAGCGCTTCGCAGATGGGCCGCGCATCGCGGTCCAGTTCCACGCCGACCCACAAGCCACGCCCGCGAATCTCGCGGATGGCCGGCGAGTGCATGGCCTTCAGGCGCTCCACCAGGTAGTGGCCCAGTTGCGCGCTGTTATCGATCAAGCCCTCCTCTTCCAGCACCTTCAACGCTTCCAGGCCAATGGCCGCCGCCAACGGGTTGCCGCCGAAGGTCGAGCCGTGGCTGCCGGCGTCGAACAGGTCCATGATCGAATGATCAGCGACGAACGCCGACACCGGCATGATCCCGCCGCCCAGGGCTTTGCCGAGGATCAATGCATCGGGGCGAATGCCTTCGTGCTGGAAGGCAAACCACTTGCCGGTACGGCCCAGGCCGGACTGGATCTCATCGAGGATCAGCAAGGTGTTGGTCTGGTCGCACAGCTGGCGCAGTTCCCGCAGGAAACCTGCGGGCGGCACGCGAATGCCGGCCTCGCCCTGGATCGGCTCGATCAGCACCGCGCAGGTGTCGGCGGTAATGGCCTGGCGGAAACTCTCGATGTCACCGAAGCGCGCCTCGGTGAAACCGTTGCAGAATGGGCCGAAGTCGGCCTTGTAGTCCGCCTCCGACGAGAAGCCGACGATGGTCGAGGTGCGGCCGTGGAAATTGTTGTCGGCCACCACGATGTTGGCCTGATTGGCCGGGATGCCCTTGATCCGGTAGCCCCAGCGTCGCGCCGCCTTGATCGCGGTTTCCACAGCTTCGGCGCCACTGTTCATCGGCAGGGCCGAGTCGAAGCCCGTGATGCGGCACAAGGTCTTGAGGAAGTTGCCCAAGGGTTCGCTGTAGAACGCCCGGGACACCACGCTGATCTTGTCGATCTGCGCCACGGCGGCGGCGCGGATGCGCGGGTGGACATGGCCGTGGCTGACGGCGGAATAGGCCGACATCATGTCCAGGTAGCGCTTGTCATCATCGCCAATGGCCCAGACGCCCTCGCCCTTGACGATCACCACCGGCAAGGGGGAATAGTTGTGGGCGCAGAATTGGTTTTCGAGGGTGATTGCCGGGTTGGGGTGCATGGTGGGGATGTCCTGCCGAATAAATAATGAATGAACAACAAAGACCCAATGTGGGAGCGGGCTTGCTCGCGAATGCGGAGGGTCAGCCAACATCTCCGGCGACTGACCCTCCGCATTCGCGA
>NZ_JACARK010000801.1:0-2930 GCF_013386655.1 Pseudomonas sp. K5002
ACCTGACCAAACCCTTCGGCGTACCCGAGTTGCTCGCGCGCATCCGTGCGCAACTGCGCCGTCATGGGCAGACCGGCACCGTGGCGGCCACCAGCAAGGTGGCGTTTGGCGATATCGAGGTGGACCTGGCGACCCATGAAGTGTGGCGCCAAGGCCTGCCGGTGCACCTGACGCCCATCGAATACCGCCTGCTGTGCGCGATGATTCGCGGGCAGAGCCGGGTGCTCACCCACCGGCAATTATTGCTCGAGGTGTGGGGCCTGGACTACGTGGACCGCGCCCACTACCTGCGGGTGCACATGGCGCACCTGCGGCAGAAGCTGGAGGCGGACCCGGCCCAGCCGCAGTACTTCATCACCGAGTTGCAGGTGGGCTACCGGTTGGTAGGCTTGTGAACAGGTGCGCGGCGGCGAAATCGACAAACACGCGGATCTTCGGCGAGAGATGCCGGCTGGATGGCCACAGCGCCCAGAACTGGCCCTGGTCATCGGAATGGCCGTCGAGCACGGTTTCCAGCTGGCCCTGGGCGAGTGCTTCGCGCGCCAGGAAGTCTGGCACGTAGGCAACCCCATGGCCGTCCATCGCGGCCCGGAGCATGGCCTCCATGTTGTTCAGGGTCAGCGCGGTGGGCAGGCGCAATTGGGTGATGGCCGGGTTGGCGGACAAGGTCCAGTCCATGATTTTGCCGGTGGTGGCGAAGCGGTAACGCAAGCACGGGTGATGCTCCAAATCGCTCAGGGACTCTGGCCGACCGTTGGCCCGCAGGTACTCGGGTGATGCGCACAGCACAAACCTGAACGGTCCCAGTTTGCGGGCCATCAGGGTCGAGTCCGCCAGGCCACCGCTGCGGATGACCACGTCGAAGCCCTCCTCGATCACGTCCACCAGATGGTCGTTGAAATCCAGCTCCAGCTCGATCTCGGGGTAGGCTTTGCGGAACGCCCTCATGTGCGGAAAGAGAAAGCGATAACCGATGGTGGGCAGGCTGACCCGCAGTTTGCCCCGGGGTGCCTGCATCGCATGGGAAAGCATGGCGCGGGCGTCTTGCAGGTCGTCGAGAATTTTCCGACTGCGCTCGTAGAACAATTGGCCTTCGGCGGTGAGGCTGACCTTGCGCGTACTGCGGTGCAACAGCCGCACATTCAGTGACGCCTCAAGCTTGGCGACATTCTTGCCCACCGCCGAAGCGGAAATCCCCATCGCCCGGGCCGCGCCGGTGAAGCTCAGGGCTTCCGCGGTTTTCACGAAGGCGATCACGCCGCTCAGGTTATCGGTCACGTCATTGCATCCATCAAGTCCGTTATGAAAGGAATGTAAGCCCGTTTATCCGCGATTGCATCCTGATTAGAGTCTTTTAATCTTCAAACTCGCGGGAATGCCCCTATGACCACTACAACCGAATCTGCGCCCGCCCATGGCCGATATTCCATCCTGGCGGCCATTTGCCTGGCCGCCCTGGTATTGCCCATGAGCTTTACCGGCGGCGCCGTCGCCACGCCCTTTATCGGCCAGGCATTTGCCGCCCAGCCCAGCCAGCTGGCGTGGATCACCAACGCGTTCATGCTGAGTTTCGGCAGCCTGTTGATGGCCGCCGGCACCCTCGCCGACCTCTATGGGAGAAAGCGTCTTTTCTTGTGGGGCATGGCGCTGTTTACCGTGGTCTCCTTGCTGCTGGCAGTGGCACCGGGGATTTTCTGGCTGGATGTGTTGCGTGGTGTGCAGGGCGTCGCGGCGGCTACGGCATTGGCCAGTGGCTGTGCGGCGCTGGCCCAGGAGTTTGACGGCCATGCCCGCACCCGCGCCTTCAGCTTGCTGGGCACCACATTCGGTGCAGGCCTGGCGTTTGGGCCATTGCTGTCGGGGGTGCTGATCGAGCACTGGGGCTGGCGCTCGATTTTTCTCGGCACTGCATTATTGGCCGGTATTTCGCTGCTGTTTGCCACGCCCAAAATGCGTGAAAGCCGCGACCCGCAAGCGATGCGGCTGGACACCGCTGGTGTACTGACGTTTTCCGCAATGCTGGTAGCCCTGACCACGGCGGTGATCCTCGCGCCGGAGCACGGCTGGACGTCGCCGCTGGTTGATGCCCTGCTGATCGCGGCGGCGGTGTTTTTGCTGGTGTTTATCCTCGTCGAAAACCGCTCCAGCCAACCGATGCTGGAGCTGCGGCTGTTTCGCTTCCCGCGTTTTATTGGCGTGCAGCTCCTGCCGATCGGTACCTGTTACTGCTACATCGTGCTGATCGTGTTGCTGCCCCTGCGGTTTATCGGTGTGGAAGGCGCCAGCGCGCTGGACGCGGGTTTGATGATGCTCGCGTTATCGGCACCGATGCTGGTGGTGCCGATGATCGCCGCATCGCTGACCCGCTGGCTCTCAGCAGGACTGTTGTGTGCCATTGGCTTGCTGATCGCGGCGGTGGGCCTGTGGGGATTAAGCCTGGCCAACCAGCCTGCGCAGACCATAGCCGCAATGCTGGTCATCGGGATCGGCACCGGGCTGCCGTGGGGTTTGATGGATGGTTTGGCGATCAGCGTGGTACCCAAGGAGCGCGCGGGAATGGCGGCGGGGATTTTCAACACCACCCGCGTGGCCAGTGAAGGCGTGGCGCTGGCGATCACGATGGCAGTATTGGGCGCATTGGTGGCACATCACCTGAAGGGTCGCGCAGGGGCCGACGTGTCAGTGATTGCCCAAGGCCTGGTCATGGGCAACGTGCAACTGGCCTCGGCCGCCCTTCCGCTGGAAGCACTGCGCAGCGCCTACATCGCGGGGTTCAACACCTTGCTGCAACTGCTCGCGGGATTCACCGTGCTGACGGCGTTGGTGGTCCTGGCCTTCATGGGGCGAAACAGCATTGCACCCGTGCAAACCGAACCGGGCATTCAGTCGTTGAGCTGAATCCCAGGCACAAAAAAGCCCGCTCAATGAGC
>NZ_JACARK010000802.1:0-1052 GCF_013386655.1 Pseudomonas sp. K5002
AGTACCTGCCGTGGATCGCCGAGGCGCTGACGCCCGAAGTGATCGTCGACTGGATGAGCCACGTGCTCGACCCGATCCACGGCCGCGTCGAGCGCTGGTATTTGCCCGGCAGCCACAGCCTGAACTTCCTGCTGGAAAACGCCCTGGGTGGCGGCGGGATTGCCAGCCTGCGCATCGATCCCCAAGGCAAGGCCTTCGCCCAGCAACTGCTGGAAATCCCGATTGCCGTGCCGCAGCACATTGCCGATCAATTCACTTAAAGGACCCGCGCCGTGGCCTTCGACTCGATCTTCAAAGCCGACCTGTTCCAGGGGCAGACCATCATCGTTACCGGCGGCGGCAGTGGCATTGGCCGTTGCACCGCCCACGAGCTGGCAGCCCTCGGCGCCCATGTGATCCTGGTGGGGCGCAAGCCGGAAAAACTGCAAACGGTGGCGGCGGAGATCAGTGAAGACGGCGGTCGCGCCAGCTGGCAGGCCTGCGATATTCGTGATGAAGAAGCGGTCAAGGCGCTGGTCGGCCAGGTCCTGCAGGAGCACGGCCCGATTCATGGCCTGGTGAACAACGCCGGCGGCCAGTACCCCTCGCAGCTCGCGTCGATCAACCAGAAGGGCTTTGAAACCGTGTTGCGCACCAACCTGGTGGGCGGTTTCCTGATGGCCCGGGAAGTGTTCAACCAGAGCATGAGCAAGCACGGCGGGTCCATCGTCAACATGCTCGCCGACATGTGGGGCGGCATGCCCGGCATGGGCCACTCCGGTGCGGCACGTTCGGGCATGGACAACCTCACCAAGACCGCCGCCGTTGAATGGGGTTACGCCGGGGTGCGGGTCAACGCCGTGGCGCCGGGCTGGATTGCCTCCAGCGGCATGGACACCTACGAAGGCGCATTCAAGGCGGTGATCCCGACCTTGCGCGAGCATGTTCCGCTCAAGCGCATCGGCACCGAATCGGAAGTCAGCGCGGCGATTGTGTTCTTGCTCAGCCCCGCCGCCGCGTTCGTCAGCGGCAGCACCTTGCGCATCGACGGCGCCGCCAGCCTGGGCAGCCGC
>NZ_JACARK010000803.1:0-3850 GCF_013386655.1 Pseudomonas sp. K5002
AGCGCGTCGTTGGCGCCCTGGATCACGCCACCGGCGCGGTTGTAGATGCTGTAGTTGCGCGCGCCGGTGAGGCTGCCGCTGCTGTCGATGGCCCGGCCACCCGTGGAGGTAATGCTGCCGGAGTTGTCGATCACCACGCCATTACCGGTGGTGCCGTCCTTCAAGGTCACCGCGACTTTGGAGGTGGTGATACTGCCCGGTGCCGAAATCGTCAGCGAGTCGCTACCGCCCAGGGTTTGCCCGGTGGTGGTGGGCGTGTCGATCTGCAGCGTCTTGGTTGGCGCGGGCGCCGCATCGGCAAAACCGCTGCTGACCAGCAGGCCGAGAGTGAGCGCAAGGCGCTGGGGCGAAGGGGGCATGGCGGGCGACCTTGTTTTTGGAAAAGAGTCGACCTATATAGCGGAGGTTTTTTACAGAATGATGGCGAGGAGGTGACGGGGATTGAAATGAGCCTGACGGTTGAAGAACGAACCCGGTTGATCGAAAGCATTCAGGATGCATTGGCCGAGGGAACGCTGGAAATAGCCGAGGCGGTACGCCGGCTGCGAACGGAAGTCACTGGGCTGCATCAGAGCCAGTTTGCCAAGATGTGCAAAATCTCTGTACGCACGCTGGTGCATATCGAACATGGCGAGGGCAATCAGACGCTGAAGTCGTTGAACGCAGTGTTCAGGCCGTTTGGGTTGAAGATGGGAGTGGTGAAGGTTCGCAGAAGCTTGTAGGAAAAGGCGATGGCGTGGTGTTTGATCGTGAGCAAGTATTTCAAGGTATAGATGCTCGCCTATTCGCCTCGGCTGAGCACAAGGCCCGGATGCGCTGAAGATACAATGTGGGAGCCGGGCTTGCCTGCGATGACGGTGGGTCAGTTGATACATTCGTGACTGATACACCGCTTTCGCGAGCAAGCCCGCTCCCACATTTGTCAGGGGGTGGCAGGGTGGCTTAGGTACGGCACTCCACCAGCGTTTTCAACTGTCCCGAACCGGTCTGGTTTGCATCCGACAGCCACGCTTCAAACCCGGCCCCAATCGCCGGCCATTCCCCATCCAGGATCGAATACCACGCCGTATCCCGGTTCTTTCCCTTCACCACCGTGTGCTGGCGAAACACCCCTTCAAAACTGAAACCCAAACGCTCGGCGGCGTTTTTGGAGCGGGCGTTGGCGTTGTTGCACTTCCACTCCAGGCGGCGATTGCCCAGCTCAAACGAGTGCCTGGCCAGCAGGTACACCGCCTCGGTGCTTTTCGGTGAACGTTGCATCGGGGCGCCGAAGGTCACGTGGCCGATTTCAATGCGGCCTTGCTCGGGCACGATGGACATCAGGCTGAGGATGCCTTGCACCTCGCCGCTGGCCTTGTCGATCACACTGAAGAAGTACGGGTCGCTGTGGGACGCGTGGTTGTTCAGCCAGGCGTCGAAGGCGGCGCGCTCGGGGAATGGGCCGTAAGGCAAATAGTCCCACAGCTTCGGATCCGCGCCGGGGCCTTGCAGGGCGTTGAACAGGTCATCGCCGTGGCGGGCCGGGTCGAGTTTTTCCAGGCGCACGAAGCGCCCTTCGATAAGGGTGACGGTGGGCGCCGGGACACCTTTCCAGTCGGCCAATGATGTCGTCATGCTGTGCTTCTCCTTAAAGACCTTTGCGAAACTGGATAAAACCGGGGCGTTCGGCGATGCGTTCGTACAGCTGGATGGCGGTGGCGTTGGTCTCGTGGGTCAGCCAGTGGACCTTGCAGCAACCGTCGGCCTTGGCGGTGGCGTAGACGAATTCGATCAGCTTGCGGCCGACGCCGGTGCCGCGCTGGGCCGGATCTACCAGCAAATCCTGCAGGTAGCAGGAGTTCTCGATGCTCCAGTTGGACCGGTGGTAGATGAAATTGACCATGCCTACGGCCTTGCCGTCCTGCCAGGCCAGGGCCGAGTGGGTCGGCTCATTGGCGTCGATCAAGCGTTGCCAGGTGTTCTGGCTGACGGCGTCGGGCAGCTCGGTGTTGTAGAAGCACAGGTAGGCTTGCCACAGGGGCAACCAAGCGGCGTGGTCGGCGGCGCTGACCTGGCGGATTTCGATCTGGCTCATGATGGCTCCTTGGGAATAAAGCGGGCGAGGGTCTGGTCGCGTACGTCGGTGCTGGCAGCCAGGCCGTCGCGAACACCGGCGATGTCCGCCGGGCTGCGGTTCTGGCTGAGTTTGCGTTTGCCTTCCAGGCGCTGGATCGGCAGGGCAAAGCCGACAATGGCCTTGAGCATGCCGTCGATGTAGTCGGCCGGGGCGTCGCTGACTTTCCAGGGTTGGGCGCGATTGCCTTCATGGCGGTCGGTGAGGGCGCTGACCAATTCGAGCAGGCGCTCGGCTTCGGTGAACACTTCGCCGGTGCCGTAGGCGTGTACCGCGATGTAATTCCAGGTCGGCACCACTTTGCCGTGTTCGGCCTTGGCCGGGTAGAACGACGGACTGACGTAGGCCTCGGCCCCGGCAAAAATCACCAGGGCCTCGCCGCCATTTTGCAGGTCCTGCCATTGGCGATTGGCCTTGGCCATGTGCCCGTAAAGGGTGCCGTTGGGCCCTTCATCCGGGTTGAGCAGCAGCGGCAAATGGCTGGCTTGCAGGCCTTGTTCGCCCAAGGTCACCAGTTGCGCCAGGCGCGTGTGCTGGATCAGTTGCTGGATTTCGGGCAAGTCATCGAGGGCAAAGGCGCGTGGTGTGTACATGAAGATTTTCCTTGGCGAATGCCTGCATCCTAGGCAGGCTATTGGTTCGTTGTAAGAGCCATCTACAGTCAATTTTATAGGTCCAATTCCATGCCTGCGTTAGAACCACCGCTCTCGTTCAACCCGGCGGGTATCGAGTTGGACCGCCGCCAGGGACTCACCCGCCAGCTCTATCAGGCGCTGCGCCAGCGGGTACTGGATGGCCGGTTGGTCAGTGGCACCCGGCTCCCCGCCAGCCGTGACCTGGCGGCGGCACTGTCGATCTCGCGCAACAGTGTGGTTCGCGCCTACGACCAACTGTATGCCGAAGGATTTATCGAAGGCCGCGTGGGTGATGGCACCTATGTGGCGCAATTGCCGCAGACGCCGACGCCCGCAAAAAAACTATCCACAAAAGTGTCCACAGGGTTATCAACAGGCTTATCCCCAGGTTTATCCACAAAACGGCCGGAGTTACCTGTGTTTTCGTCCAGTCAAGTTATCCACAGCGGTGCGCTGGCGCGGGTGGAAAACAACCATTTGGCGCTTCCGCCCAGTGGTCCGCCGAGGGCCTTCCGGGTGGGCGTACCGGCTTTCGATCTGTTCCCGTTTGACGTGTGGGCCAAGCTGAATGCGGCTTTCTGGCGCAAGCCGGACTTGCAGCAACTGTGTTATGGCGACCCGGCGGGCGACGCGCGCCTGCGTGGATTGATTGCGGCCTATCTACGCAGTTCTCGCGGCATGCAGTGCACGGCTGAGCAAATAGTGATCACCAGTGGTGCGCAGCAGGCAATCAGCCTTTGTGCACAGCTGCTGGTGGAGCCCGGCGATGAGGTTGCCATCGAGAATCCGGGGTATCGGGCAGCAGGCCATGCGTTCGCGGTGGCGGGTGGCCAATTGCATGGCGTGACGGTGGACAGCGAGGGCATCGACTGCGCTGCCTTGAACCGCCTCGGCGGTTGCCGCCTGGCCTACGTCACCCCGTCCCATCAATACCCCACCGGCGTGGTGATGAGCCTGGCCCGGCGCCTGGAACTGCTGGCCTGGGCCGAGCGTACGGGCGGCTGGATCGTCGAGGATGACTACGACGGTGAGTACCGCTACAGCGGCGCGCCCCTGGCGCCACTGGCGGCCCTCGATCGTACGGGGCGGGTGCTGTATGTCG
>NZ_JACARK010000804.1:0-1417 GCF_013386655.1 Pseudomonas sp. K5002
CCAGCGCTTCATCGCCGGGCGCGATCGCCAGCCCGGCGGCCAGTGACGGTTCATAGCCGGTCAGGGACAGTTCCGGAAACACCAGCAACTGCACGCCGTGCTCCGCCGCCACGCGCATGAAAGCCAAGTGACGCGCGATATTTCCGGGTACGTCGCCCGCAATGGAAATGGATTGGGCAGCAGCAATCGTCAAGGCAGTCATGGTCGCATCCAGGCAATCATCGTGAAGTCCGTGCAGCATATCGACACTTGGGTCATAGCCGTAAGTACCCAACCTCAATAGAAATTACTGATTGAATCCACCCGCTCGCCTCAGTTAAGCTCCCCCCATCATTTGGAGACACACCATGTTGCAACTCACCCACACCCAGGTTTGCCCTGCTGCCAGCGCCCAGCGCTCGGTCGTGGCTGCCCGCGTGAGCGGTTTGAGCGCACTGGTCAGCTTTTATTTTGGGTATTGGTTTAGCCACTGGCGCGCCTGATACCTGAAATCGGCGCCCACTACTCAAGGGGTCGCCTACCAGAGAAATCTAACCCCCGGTCGGCTCCCCGACCGGGGGTTTTGTTTTTTCAGCCCTTATTATTTTTGTCACACACCGAACACTTAAAGGACTCACGCCATGAACTACGCCACCTATTACCGCTACGACACCTCCACCGCCTGGCGATTTAGCAAGCTCCGTTCGGGACAGCCTGCCGCCTCCGATCGGTCACCTATTGGTGGCAAGCCAACACACGTAGCCAATACGGCCAATTGTCGAACACCCCAGTAGGGCAGAGCGTGCGGGAACAGCCCGCCGCTTGCCCAGGAAGCCCGAATATGAACGCCTCGATCGCCGCTCTGCCTGTTTCCACCCTGTCCTGCGCCAATGAAGCGCTGACCCAGCGTTTGCCCAGTGCCCTTGAGCTCAAGCACCAACTGCCCCTGAGCCCATTCCTCAACGAACAGATCCACGCCCATCGCCAAGCCGTGCGCGCCATCCTCCAGGGTGAAGACTCACGCCTGCTGGTGATTGTCGGCCCGTGCTCGATCCACGACCCGGAATCGGCCATGGAATACGCGCGCAACCTGAAAAAACTGGCCCATGAAGTCAGTGACCAGATGCTGCTGGTGATCCGCGCCTACGTCGAAAAACCCCGCACCACCATCGGTTGGAAAGGCCTGGCCTACGACCCACGCCTGGATGGCAGCGACGACATGGCCGCCGGCCTGACCCTGTCCCGGGAACTGATGCGTGAAATGCTGCGCCTGGGCCTGCCGGTGGCCACCGAGCTACTGCAACCGATGGCTGCCGGCTACTTCGATGACCTGCTGAGCTGGGTCGCCATTGGCGCGCGCACCACCGAATCGCAGATTCATCGCGAAATGGCCAGCGGCCTCGGTATGCCCGTCGGCTTCAAGAACGGCACCGACGGC
>NZ_JACARK010000805.1:0-1830 GCF_013386655.1 Pseudomonas sp. K5002
TCTTCCAGTTGCTCGCTGGCCACCAGGTTGCCGAGGCCACGGTTACGCTTGTTCTCGCGCACGGCCTGGGCCAGGGTTTCCTGACGGTCGGCCACGGCGGCCTGGGCCTGGCGCAGGGCCAGCTTGAAGCGATCCTGGTCGACGGAGAACAGCACCTGGCCGCGCACCACCAACTGGTTGTCGCGCACGTCCACTTGCTGGATCAGCCCGGACACGTCCGGGGCGATCTGCACGATGTCGGCACGGATGTGGCCGTCACGGGTCCACGGCGCGAACATGTAGTACATCACCATGCGCCACACCACGACGCAGGCGAAGGTCACCACCAGTAACGTCAGGACTACACGGCCAATGGTCAAAAAAGGTTTTTTCATGTCATGAGGTATCGACTGAGTGAATCCACTGCGCCCAGCAACAGAGCGTAGAGACCCACATTGAACAATGCCCGGTGCCAGACCAGGCGATAGAAGTGGACGCGGGTCAACAGCCCGTGCACCACCAGGTACAACACATACGTAATGCCCATCAGCACCAGCAACGTGGGCAGGAACACCCCGCTGATATCCAGATCACCGATCATAAAGGCGCTCCATCGGGTAACGGCGCTTCCATCTCTGTGCCGCCAAGAAATTCCACGCCGGGCAACAGCGCCAGGCGCAAGCCGCTGAGGGCGTGCAACAAATGCAGGCGGGTTTCGTCCTCGCCTTGCAGGCCCTGGCCGTTGAGGGCGCGGCGGGTACGGTCGAGGGTCATCAGCAGACCGCTGGGGGCCGGCAGACGTTCACCGGCCTTGAGGCAGGCCTTGAAGTAACCGCCGACGCCTTCCACCACCTGGTTCAACAACACCCGCGGCACCCCGAGGATGCGCGGCGAGTACGCCAGCAGGTCCAGCAGGTTCAGCGCCACCCGCACTTCCCGCAGGGCGATGCCGGTGTCCTGGCCGGTCATGGCCAGGCGCGGCAGGTGTTGCATCAGGCGGTCGAGCATTTGCACGCCCATCTTGCGGTGTTCGGCCAGGGTCGCAGGCTCGGTCAGGGTGACGATGTCGCGCCAGCTGAAACGGGTCAGGCGCTTGGCCGCAAGCTCAGCGCCGAACGGCCGGGCAATCAGGGTCCAGACAAAGGCGAACAACAGGCCCACCGGGCCCGCCAGGTTGGAGTTGGCAAAGGCCAGGAAGTCCGCGTCGTAGGCACCCTGGATGCTGATGAACGACGAGGTGTTGACCAGCGTCAGCAGCATGCCGAGGTAGAAACGCGGCTGTACCGTCAGCGTGCCGATGCAGATAAAGGGCACCGAAAACGCCAGCACCAGCATCGGGAAATCGTGCAGGTTGGGCAGCACCAGAAACAGGTAGAGGCTGGCGAACAGCACCGACATCGCGGTCCAGAAAAAGAACCGGTAGATCTGCGGCGCCGGGTCGTCCATCGAAGCGAAGAAGCTGCAGGCCACCGCCGCCAGGATCACTGCACTGCCACCGTCGGTCCAGCCCAACAGGATCCACAGCACCGAGGCGACGATGATCGCGGTGACGGTGGAAAACGCCGAGTAGAACATCAGGCCACGGTCGAGGAACGGTGTCAGCCGGCCCAGGCGCCAGTGGCGGTAAACTGCGCGCCAGCTGTCCTGGCTTTCGCACTGGATGGCGGCTTGCAGGCTGCGGCAGTCTTGCCACAAATCCACCCACTCGCCCAGGCGATACAGGGCGTTGGAGAACAGCAACTGATGGCGGTCATCCAGGGCGTCGGCATCGGGTTGCAGGGCTTCGATCTGGTCGCGCAGGACACGCCAGCGTTCGAGGGGCGCATCCTTTTGCGTGCTGGCCAGCCACTC
>NZ_JACARK010000806.1:0-4321 GCF_013386655.1 Pseudomonas sp. K5002
CGCAATGGCCGAGCCGGAACTGGATCCTCCGCTGGTGAGCTGGGGGTTCCAGGGGTTGCGGCCATTGCCGAAAACCCGGGAGGTGCTGGCGCCGGTCCAGCCGAATTCGGTGGTGGCGGTCTTGCCGAGGATGATCGCGCCGGCCTCCTTGAGGCGGCGGATGATCGGGGCGTCCTGGGTGGGGACGTTGTCCAGGCCGGTCAGCGAACCGCGGGTGGTGCGCAGATTGGCGGTGGAGAACAGGTCTTTGATGCCGAAGGGGATGCCGTGGAGCGGGCCACGAAATTGGTTGGCCTGCGCTTCTGCGGTCAGGATTTCAGCCTGCTCCCGCGCGAATTCGGTGTAGACGTCGCCGAAGGCATTCAGTGTGGGATTGTGGGTTTTGATGGCTTCGAGGCTTCGCTCGACCAGTTGCACAGGGGTCAGTGTGCCTTGGCGGATGCTTTCGGCTGCGTGCAGGACGCTGGGCATGTGGGTCAGTGAGGTATCAGTCTTCATTGAGCATCCTGGGACATCTGCGAAATGATCCAGCGGGTACGTCAATAGACGCCAAGGGAATGGAAGCTGTCAAGTTGGATTTGTTGCGTATGTGGGTTTTGTGGGTTTTATTTTTGTCGGAGATTTGGCTTACGAAAACGGGTCGGTTTAGCCGGGAATTTGGCGAAACGTCCTATCAGTAGCAGTGGATAGCTCTGACTTCTTTCTCTTACAAACCTCTGCAAAGTCCCTCGCCTGACCACACAGCGCGAGGGAACGCCGATGTTTTTTTCGATTAATGCCCTGCCCGATGGGGCTGCCTCTTGAATCCCGCCCTAGGCAGGTTGGCCCTGGCTCCCATGGATGTGGAGACGAAGGAGGTTGAAGCGGTCTTTCGTAATTTCAGGGAGTGCCTTAACTCGTTTGACGATTGGGCTGAGAGCTTCTGGAGCTTTTCGTCGCTGGAAGTCGAGCAGGTGTTCAAGGTTGGGGATGAGGTCGCGCTGGTCGCGCCTGTTTCCTCTAAAGCCCCCAGTACCACCGTTGCAATGTGCAAACCCAATGGTGCGCTGACCCTGGTGCATATGTTTGAGAGCAAGCGGTTTGTGCCGATCGGCAACACGCCGGTCATGCTCCAGGCCATCGCCGAGGACGGCAGCCTGATCGGTCCCCCCATTCATAAAATCATCGGCCCCAGCGGCATCCTCGAAATCACCGACTGCACGCGCGACCAGCAGTATCAGGTCAGCTTCTACCCCGATGTTTCCAAGGATCACGTCAAGGCGCTCTACGCCTCCTATCAGTCGGTGATCAGCTCACTGGAAAGCAGCTTGCGCAGTGAATGGACGAGCACCTTCGAAGAGCAGTGGAAACAGTACTCAAACGCCAGCGCCCTCGACCGTCGCAAGTTGATGGACGCCGCGTTTGTGCGAGGGATTACGAACACGCTGTACAGCCTTTGGGACGGTATTCCAAACCTGTACGACTGGCTGGCGGACATCAAACCCAATAGCGAAAAGTTGCTGCAGTACCTCTCCCAAGGCGAGCTTGAAGAGCTGTTGAAGCTCAGCAATGAGGCCATTGCCAACGGTCTTCTGGTGCTGAGCGATGAACCGCTGCTGTTCATCTATCTGTCGGCGATGTTCAGTTGGGCGCAATTGCTTCCGCCGCCGGACATGAACGAGCTGCTGGGGGAAATGACTTCCGAGGTACTGCTCAACCTGCTGTTGCTGTTGGCCACCGGCGGCATGGGTGTGGCGGTGCGTTTGGGCCCGCAGGTGCTGGGCAAGGTCAGGTCCGGCCGGGCACGGGTGTTACTCGAGCAGATGGCCAAGTTGGGCGAGGCACCACGGCTGGACTGGCACCCCAGTGTGCTTAAGCCGGTGTCGCTTAAAAATGATCCAGTGTCGATCAAGGCAGCGGCCGTGCCGTTGAAGGCCGGTGTAAACGAGGTTTCGAATCCGGCAGCGCTGGTCCGAAAGCCTAAAGCGGCACGCACGGCGCTGGTGAAGCAAGAACATGTGGATGATGCCCCGGCTTCGGCGAAAAACCCCAATGGGGATGCTTCGGTCTGTTCGGCGAATACCTGTACCAATGGCTGCCCGGTATCGATGGTTACTGGTGAGGAGCTGCTGACCCTCACGGATGGCTCGTTGGAGGGTGTGCTGCCATTTGCCTGGACGCGGTTGTATCGCAGCAGTGCCGTCGAAGTGGATTGCGGGTTGGGGTTTGGCTGGAGTCATGCGCTGGCGCAGCGCTTGGTGGTGAGCGGCGAATCGGTGGTGTGGACCGATCACGAGAACCGCAGCACCACCTTTCCCCTGCCCTCTGCTGCACGGCCGGCCATCACCAATAGCCTGGCGGAAGCGGCGATTTATCTGGGTGCTTTGCCGGATGAATGGGTGCTGGCTCAGGCGTCGCTTTTCTACCACTTCCGTGACGGTGTGCTGACGGCGATCAGCGATGCTTACGACAACCGGCTGCGCATTGCTCGCGATTATTCCGGGCGGATTCAGCGGATCGATAACCATGTTGGCCAGGCATTGCTGCTGCGATATGAGCGCGGCCATATCGTTGCCGTCGACTATCAGGTGCAGCGGGAGCCGGGCTGGGTCACCGAACAGAACGTTGTTTCCTACACGTACGACGATGCCTGGCGGTTGGTTGAGGCGACCAACGCGGTAGGCGAAAGCGAGCGTTATCGGTACGACGATCAGCAGGTGATCCTGGAGCGGGAACTGGCCGGTGGGGCGAGTTTCTTCTGGGAGTGGGAACGGTCTGGCAAGGCAGCGCGATGTGTCCGGCACTGGGCCAGCTTTTCGCAGATGGACACGCGGTATGTGTGGGACGACAACGGCACGGTCACCGTGCACAACGCCGATGGCAGCCAGGAAGTCTACGTCCACGACCAGCGCGCACGGCTGGTGCAGCGGATCGATCCGGACGGCGCGCAGCACTTCAAATCCTACGACGAAAAAGGCCGGCTGACGGTCGAGCAGAATCCACTGGGAGCGGTGACGGCCTATCAGTACGACGAAGCCGGTCGGTTGATTGCGCTGTTTCCCGGGGACGATACGCCGACGTCCTACGAGCATGACAACGGGTTCGTACGGGTTGTGCGCCGTGGTGATGCGGTGTGGAAATACCAGCGTAACGATCAAGGCGATATCACTCGCAAGACTGATCCGGACGGCAATTACACCGAATACACCTACACCCAACACGGAAAGCTTACGGGTGTTTGGTATCCGGATAACAGCAGCCAACGCTTTATCTGGAACGAACGCGGCCAGCTCATTGAGGAAAAACTGGCGAATGGCGGTGTGCGGCGTTATCGCTATGACGAGCTGGGGCGGCAGGTGGCTTGCGAGGATGAGCATGGTGCGCTGACCCAGTATCAGTGGGACGCCGTAGGTCGTTTGCTGAAAGTGATTCAGCCTGACGGGGCCACACGCGAATTCAGCTACAACCCGTACGGAAAAATCACTGCTGAGCGCGACGAGTTGGGCCGCGTCACCCGCTACGAATACGCCGATGGTCTGCACCTGATCAGCCGCCGGATTAATCCGGACGGCACGCAGCTTAAATACCGTTATGACAATGTTCGGTTGTTACTGACCGAGATTGAAAACGAGGTCGGCGAAACCTATCGGCTCGACTATCACGCCAACGGCCTGATCCAGCAGGAAACCGGGTTTGATGGCCGCCGCACCGCCTATGCCTACGACCTCGCCGGGCATCTGCTGGAAAAGACCGAATACGGCGATGACGGCAGTCAGTTGGTTACCGGTTATGCGCGCGATGCTGCCGGTCGCCTCGTAAGAAAAACCCTGCCCGACCGCAGCATTGTCGATTACACCTACGACCGCCTCGGCAATCTCCTCAGCGTCGACGACGGTCATTGGCCGCTGCATTACGAATACGACCTGCAAAACCGCCTCACCGCCGAACACCAGGGCTGGGGCACGTTGCGCTATGGATACGACGAATGCGGCCAACTCGAAAAACTACGCCTTCCGGATAACAACCGCCTCACCTTTCACCACGACAAAGGCGGCGACCTCGCCACCGTCGAACTCAACGGTAACCTGCTCACCTCGCACCTGTTCAAATCCGGCCGCGAACACCAACGCCAGCAGGGCCAACTCCTCAGCCACTACCACTATGACGACCAGGGCCGCCTGCACGCCCACGCGATCACCCAACAGGAACAACGCCACCAGCGCCGCCAATACAACTACGACAAACGCGGCAACCTCACCCGCATCCTCGACACTCGAAAAGGTCAGCACGACTACCACTACGACCCACTCGACCGCCTGACCCGCGCCAACCACTCGCACGA
>NZ_JACARK010000081.1:0-7863 GCF_013386655.1 Pseudomonas sp. K5002
TGTCCTGGCCGTCAACCCCGGCCTGTTGCAAGGCGCGGTGAGTGGCTTCGGTAAACGCGTCCAGCCACTCCTGGGTGTGCTGTTCGCGGCGGCCATTGGCACCGCTGATCAGCGTGTGGCTGGCGGCGCCCAGGCCCAGGACTTTGCCGCTGCTGGCGTCCAGCACGATGGCCTTGGTGCCCTGGGTGCCGCAGTCGATGCCGAGGTAGAGGTTTTGCTGGGTCATGGTGGGTCGCTCAGCACATTGTTATGGAGAACTCGGTCAGTGTGGGAGCGGGCTTGCTCGCGAATAGGGTGTGTCAGTTATGCAAATATTGACTGATCCACCGCTTTCGCGAGCAAGCCCGCTCCCACATTTTTGATTCGGTTCCGTCAGTTGAGATTGGCGAGCAGCCGCTCCAGCGTTTTGCTCACACCCACATCCTGCAGGCTCTCGAAACACCGCTCAAACGCTGCCACAAACTCGGGCGAGTTGGGAATAGCCGTACCAAAAATCTCTTCCACCCCCAGCAGCCGCTTGCTGATCAACGCATCTTCCGTCACCAGCCCCTGGCAAAACTCGGCGCGAGGGTCTGGAATGCGGTAGATCACCCCATTCTCATCCACGCCTTTCAAGTACAGCGCCCAGGCCGCCACCACCAGCGCAGCACGCTCGGTCTCGCGACCATCGGCAACCAGGCGGTTGATGGTCGGTACGGTGAACTTGGGAAACTTCGACGACCCATCGGAACACACGCGCTCCAGCTGGTCGGCAATCGCCTGGTTGGAAAAGCGGTCCACCAGGGTCTGCTTGTATTCGGTCAGGTCGATACCCGGTACCGGCGCCAGGTTGGGCGTGACGTCCAGGTCCATGTAGGCGCGCATGTAGGCCACGAACAACGGGTCGTTCATGGTCTCGTGGACGAAGCGATAGCCCTTCAGGAAGCCCAGGTACGTCAATGCCAGGTGGCTGCCGTTGAGCAGGCCGATCTTCATCTCTTCATACGGTGTCACGTCGTCGGTGAACTGCACGCCCACCGTCTCCCACGCCGGGCGGCCGTTGACGAACTTGTCTTCCAGCACCCATTGCACAAACGGCTCGCAGACCACCGGCCAGGCGTCGTCGATGCCGTGATCGTCATGCAATTGCAGGCGGTGCGCGGTACTGGTCATTGGCGTGATGCGGTCGACCATCGCATTCGGGAAGCTCACGTTGGCCTTGATCCACTCGTGCAGGTCGGCGTCATGCAGCGCGGCGAAGGCCAGCAACGCCTTGCGGGTCACGGCGCCGTTGTGGGGCAGGTTATCGCAGGACATCACGGTAAACGCCGGCACCCCGGCCGCCCGGCGCTGGCTCAACGCCGCGCAGATAAACCCGAACACGGTTTTCGGCGAGCCCGGGTTGGCCAGGTCATGCTGGATCTGCGGCAGGTGGGCCATGAACTCGCCGTTGCTGTCGTCGATGCAGTAGCCGCCTTCGGTGATGGTCAGCGAGACGATGCGAATCTGCGGGCTGGCCAGCTTGTCGATCAACGCCTGGGCGCCGTCTTCGGCCAGCAGCATGTCGCTGATGGAGCCGATCACGCGCACTTCGGTGTCGTCGGTGTCGCCCAGTTCATACAGGGTGAACAGGTAGTCCTGGCCGGCCAGGTCGTCCCGCGCCTTGCGGTCCTCGCTGCGCAGGCCCACACCACAAATGCTCCAGTCCAGGCCTGTGCCGGTATTCATCAAGGCATCGGTGTAATACGCCTGGTGGGCGCGGTGGAACCCGCCAACGCCGATGTGCGCGATGCCCTGGCTGGTATTGGCAATCGCATAGGCCGGCAGTTGCACTTCGGGCGCCAGTTGCGTGAGGTTTTGCTTGTTCAGTTTCATCGGGAAATTCTCGCGAAATCAGGCGGCGGCGCGCAGTGGGCGGGCCACGGCAACACCCTCAGCGTCGAACAGATGGCATTGGGTCGGGTCCAGGTACAGCTGCAGGGTCTCGCCATACTGGCTGGCCATGTCGCCACGGATCCGCAGGGTCAACGGCTCCTTGCTGGCGGTAATCACGTGGCAGAAGGTGTCGCTGCCGAGGCGCTCGCCGACGTCGGCGGTGACGGTCAGGGTGGCTTGCCCCGGCGCGGCGATTTCCAGGTGCTCCGGGCGAATGCCCAGGGTCACGGCGCTGCCGACGCTCAAGCTCGCGCTGCTCAGGGGCAGGCTGATGCGGCCGCCGGCGTCCAGTTCGACTTCGCAGCTCTGTGGGTCAACGCGAGTGACCTTGCCCTTGAGGAAACCCATTTTCGGCGTGCCCAAAAAACCTGCGACAAACAGGTTGGCCGGCTGGTGATACAGCTCCAGCGGCGAGCCCACCTGTTCCACGCGGCCGCTGTTCAGTACCACCACCTTGTCGGCCAGGGTCATGGCTTCGACCTGGTCGTGGGTCACGTAGATCATCGTGGCTTGCAGCTCTTTATGCAGGCGCGACAGCTCCAGGCGCATCTGCACCCGCAGGGCGGCATCGAGGTTGGACAGGGGTTCGTCGAACAGGAAGATCTTCGGGTTACGCACAATCGCACGGCCAATGGCGACACGCTGGCGCTGGCCGCCGGACAACTGCTTTGGCTTGCGCTCAAGCAAAGGGCCCAGCTCCAGGATACGTGCTGCTTCGTTGACCTTGCTCTCGACAATCTTCTTGTCGACGCCGGCCAGGTCCAGGGCAAACGACATGTTCTTGCGCACGCTCATGTGCGGGTACAGGGCGTAGGTCTGGAACACCATTGCCAGGTCGCGCTTGGCCGGGGTGACCTCGGTGATGTCGCGGCCATCCAGCTCGATGGTGCCTTCGGTGACTTCTTCCAGGCCGGCAATCAAGCGCAGCAGGGTGGATTTGCCGCAGCCCGACGGGCCGACGAACACCACGAATTCCTTGTCGTTCACCTCAAGGTCGATGCCCTTGATGATGGAGAAGCCTTCGAAGCCTTTTTGCAGATTCTTGATTTTCAGGTTGGCCATGATGGGCCTCCGCTTCTAAATATTTTTGAAGGAGCCGTTACTTCACGGCGCCGAAGGACAAACCGCGGACCAGCTGTTTCTGGCTGATCCAGCCAAAGATCAGGATCGGCGCACAGGCCAGGGTCGACACGGCAGATAATTTGGCCCAGAACAAGCCTTCGGGGCTGGAGTAGGAGGCGATCAACGCGGTGAGCGGCGCGGCGTTGGACGAGGTCAGGTTCAGCGACCAGAACGCCTCGTTCCAGCACAGGATCAGCGACAGCAGCACCGTGGAAGCCAGGCCGCCCTTGGCGATCGGCAGCAGCACCCGGACCATTTCCTGCCACAGGGTGGCGCCGTCCAGGCGGGCGGCTTCGAGGATGTCCTTGGGGATGTCCTTGAAGTAGGTGTAAACCATCCAGACCACGATCGGCAGGTTGATCAGGGTGTAGATGATGATCAGCGCAATGCGCGTATCCAGCAGGCCGAAGCTCTTGGCCAGCAGGTAGATCGGCATCAGTACGCCCACCGGCGGCAACATCTTGGTGGAGAGCATCCACAGCAGCGTGCCCTTGGTGCGCTTGGTCTCGTAGAACGCCATGGAGTAGGCGGCCGGGACCGAGATCAGCAGGCACAGGGCGGTGGCGCTGAAGGAAATCAGCACCGAGTTCCAGGCGTAGCTGAAGTAGTTGCTGCGCTCGTTGATGTGCAGGTAATTCTCCAGCGTCGGCGTGAAGATGAACTGCGGCGGCGTGGCGAACGCGTCGATTTCGGTCTTGAAGCTGGTCAGCACCATCCAGAAGATCGGGAAGAAAATCAGGATCGCGATGGCCCAGGCCAGGGTGCCGAGCAGCACGCTTTGCAGGCGGCGGGATTGTTGAAGCGTCATGGCGCGGCCCTCAAGGCTTGTCAGTCAGGTTTTTGCCGATCATCCGCACCAGGATGATCGCCGCGATATTGGCGATGACCACGGCAATCAAGCCGCCGGCCGAGGCCATGCCCACGTCGAACTGCACCAGCGCCTGGTTGTAGATCAGGTAGGCGAGGTTGGTCGAGGCGTAGCCGGGGCCACCGTTGGTGGTGGTGAAGATTTCGGCGAACACCGAGAGCAGGAAGATCGTTTCGATCATCACCACCACGGCAATCGGACGTGCCAGGTGCGGCAGGGTCAGGTGCCAGAAGATCGCGATGGCGCCGGCACCGTCGAGGCGGGCGGCTTCCTTCTGTTCCTGGTCGAGGGACTGCATGGCGGTCATCAGCAGCAGGATCGCGAAGGGCAGCCACTGCCAGGACACGATGATAATGATCGACAGCAACGGGTAATGGGCCAGCCAGTCCACCGGCTGGGCGCCGAACAGCTTCCACACGTAGGCGAGGATCCCCGACACCGGATGGAAAATCAGGTTCTTCCAGATCAGCGCACCGACGGTGGGCATGATGAAGAACGGTGAAATCAGCAACACCCGCACCAGGCCGCGACCGAAGAACTCGCTGGCTTCCAGCAGCGCGCTGATCAATACGCCAAACACCACGCTGATCAGCAAGACGCTGCCCACCAGCAACAGGGTGTTGGTGGCGCCGGGCAGGAAGCCCGAGTCGGTGATGAAGTAGGTGAAGTTCTCCAGCCCCACGAATTGGTTTTCGCCGGGGTAGAGCAGGTTGTAGCGAATCAGCGAGAAGTACAGGGTCATGCCCAGCGGCACGATCATCCACAGCAGCAACAAGGCCACCGAGGGGCTGACGAGGAACCAGCCGGGGTTGATCAGGCGGCTTTTACGCGGCTTGTCCGGCGTAGCGGTTTGCACTTGGGCAGTGGTGGTATTCATGGTGATCAGGACCAGTCAGGTACATGCGGAATGCGGGTCGGAGTGCGGTCAAATGTGGGAGCTGGCTTGCCTGCGATGAGAGCGCCTCGGTGAAACTGACAGACCGAGTTGTCTGCATCGCGGGCAAGCCCGGCTCCTACATAAAGCGGGTTCCCACATTCAGTGTGGTGAGACCGCTTTACTTGGGATAACCGGCCCGCTTCATTTCGCGTTCGGTGAAGGTCTGTGCATCCGCCAGGGCTTTTTCGGCAGTGGAGCCACCGGTCAGTGCGCTGGAGAAGAACTTGCCGACCTGGGTACCAATCGCCTGGAATTCAGGAATGGTCACCAGCTGGATGCCCACATACGGCACCGGCTTGGCCGACGGGTCTTTCGGGTCGGCGACTTTCAGCGATTCCAGCGTCACCTTGGCAAACGGCGCGGCCTTCATGTATTCGTCGCTGTAGGTCGATTTGCGGGTACCTGGCGGTACGTTGGCAATCCCGTCGGTCTTGGCGACCAACTGGCTGTATTCCTTGGAAGTGGCCCAGGTGGTGAACACCTTGGCAGCGTCCTTGGCTTTGGAACTGGTTGGAATCCCCAGGGACCAGGAGTACAGCCACGAAGTACCTTTGTCGGTCTTCTCGTGCGGGGCAAAGGTGAAGCCGACGTGGTCAGCCACTTTGCTTTGGGTCTTGTCGGTCACGAACGAGCCGGCGACGCTGGCGTCGACCCAGATCGCACACTTGCCGCTGTTGAACAGCGCCAGGTTTTCGTTGAAACCGTTGCTGGAAGCGCCCGGCGGGCCGGATTTCTTCATGTTGTCGACGTAGAAGTTCAGTGCGTCTTTCCACTCTGGCCCGTTGAATTCCGGTTGCCACTTCTCATCGAACCAGCGTGCACCGTAGCCGTTGGCCAGGGTGGTGATCAGCGCCATGTTCTCGCCCCAACCGGCTTTGCCGCGCAGGCACAGGCCGTACTGTTCCTTGTCCTTGTTGGTGAGTTTGGCGGCGAATTCGCCAATCTGGGTCCAGGTCGGGTGCTCGGGCATGGTCAGCCCGGCGTCCTTGAACAGGTCGGTGCGATAGTAGGTGATGGAGCTTTCGGCGTAGAACGGCAGGGCGTACAGCGAGCCCTTGACGGAAAGGCCGTCACGCACGGAAGGGAAAACGTCGTCCAGGTCGTAGGAAGCAGGCAGGTCCTTCATCGGTTCCAGCCAGCCTTTGGCGCCCCAGAGTGCAGCTTCGTACATGCCGATGGTCAACACGTCGAACTGTCCGCCCTGGGTGGCGATGTCGGTGGTGAGGCGCTGGCGCAGGACGTTTTCTTCGAGTACCACCCAGTTCAGCTTGATCTCCGGATGCTCGGTCTCGAAGGTTTTCGAGAGCTTTTGCATGCGGATCATGTCGCTGTTGTTGACGGTGGCAATGGTCAGGGTTTGCGCGCCAAGACTGACGGCGCTGAGGGTCATGCAGGTGCAGGCAAGCAGAGCTTTGGCTGTGAACTTCATCGCGCACTCCATTTCTGCGCCCAGGGGCTGCAGAAGGACAGTTATTGTTGTTGTGTCTTCCACGACAGCTGGAAGAGTGTGCGTTGATTACAGCCTTCAATTGACGTGCTGACAAATCCTTGGGAGCACTTTTACTGATACTTTTTTGCACTGAGGCGGAAAATTGCTGAAACGATTCGCTGGGAGCGATCGGCTTCCTGCGTGAGCGCGATGCAAATGTGGGAGCGGGCTTGCTCGCGAAGGCGGTGAATCAGCCGACATTTGCGCTGCCTGACACACTGCATTCGCGAGCAAGCCCGCTCCCACACAAGCGGGTTCCCACAGGAACGCGCGTTTTCAGGCCAGGTTCTGCTCGGTCAAGCGCTGCACCGCCAGGCGCCGGTAGTGCGAGGGGGTCATGCCCTTGAGCTGCTGGAAGCGGCGGTTGAAATTGGAGATGTTGTTGAAGCCTGACTCGAAGCACACATCGGTCACGGCTTTGTCACCATCGGCCAGCAGCTCGCAGGACTTGCTGATGCGCAGGCGGTTGACGAATTCGATGAAGGTGCGGCCGGTGGCTTGTTTGAACACGCGGGAGAAATAGGTGGGTTTCATGCCGAGGTATTCGGCCACCTCTTCCAGGGACAGCTCCCGCGCGTAGTGGGCAAAAATGTAGTCCACCGCGCGGTTGGTGCGGTCGATGCTGTGTTCGTCCGCCAATTGCGGCGTGGTCACGCCGGAGAGCAGTTGGTAGTCCTCGCAGGCACTCAGCACTTCCATCAGGATGAAGAAGTGGCCCAGGCGCGCCATGCCCTGGGCATCCTCGATGCGCTGCATCAGGGTCATGGCCTGGGCGATGGTTTTCTTGCAGCGAAATTCGATGCCGTATTGCGCCCGTTCCAGCAGTGGCGCCAGGGTCTTGAGCTCGGCAAAGACATGACTGCCGCCGTCGAACAGCTCGTCGGTGAAGTTCACCAGCATGTCGCGCTTGGGCACCACTTCGTCCTCGGCCACCTGGCTGATCCAGTTGTGGGGCAGGTTGGGGCCGGTGAGGAACAGGCTTTCCGGGTAGAAGTTGCCGATGTAGTCGCCGATAAACACCTTGCCGGAGCTGGCAACGATCAGGTGCAGCTCGTATTCCTTGTGGAAATGCCAGCGCACCAACGGGCACGGGAAGCCGTGTTGGCGATAGATGATGGACAGACCGTTGTGATCGTCCATCAGCTCGTAGGAAGGATCGGTGATTCTCGCTGCTCGGGTCATGCTGCAGTCGCTTTATTGTGGTTGCGAAAAGGATAATGCCCCCTTGCGCGCCACCTCGCCAGCGTCTGTGTCTACAGCGTACGGTTTTTCGCCTCGATCCACTGCGCCATGTACTGGGTACTTTTGTGCAGGTGGTGGCGCAGCATGCTGCCGGTGAAATTGTTCCGACGGTGCTCGGCCAACTGGCGGCGGCACTGCTCCAGGCGCTCCACCAGGGCCGGGCCGTGGAGGTCGTGGGCGTAACGGCGGGCCAGTAACTGCCGGCCATCTTCCTGGGCCTGGGTCCAGCGTGGCTGGTCTTGATACAGCGCAACCGCCGCAGCAGCCAGTGCACTGGCGCTGTGTTCGACC
>NZ_JACARK010000807.1:0-547 GCF_013386655.1 Pseudomonas sp. K5002
CACGGCGCCGTCGGCCTTGGCCAGGGCCGTGCGGTAGTCGCGCACATCGATGCGCGCCAGCACGTCGCCGGCCCTTACGAACTGGTTGTCCTGCACCGTCACTTCGCTGATATAACCCGGCACTTTGGCGCTGATCACCGTCACATCCGCCCCGACATAGGCGTCGTCGGTGTCTTCGATAAACCGGCTGACCAGCCACCAGTGGCTGGCGTACCACACGCCGCCCGCCACGGCCAGGGTCAGCAGCCCCAGGCGTAAAACCTGTTTGCGCCGGGATGGTTGGGTGGGTTCGGGCACAGCGCTGACTGGAGCGTCCATGACGAAATGACCTCGTTGAGTATTAGTGGGGGAAGGGGCTGACCAACTGGTCTTTTTCGGCGTAGGCCCGGCCGGTTCGTGCGCGCCACAGGGTCAGCGGTTCGGCATCGGCGCTGACATGTACGCGGTGGCCCGCACGGGTGATGGGGTTGCCGGTGTTGGCATCCATCAACGCCAGCACCACCGGGCGCCCGGTGGCCTCATCGGCGAGAAACACCTTGGTCGAGCC
>NZ_JACARK010000808.1:0-2969 GCF_013386655.1 Pseudomonas sp. K5002
CCGGCAGTTGGTCGCGAATGGTCGAGTAAAGCGGCTGCAGGTTGTCGGGCAGTTCGCCCATGCCAGTGGTGGACGTCACGGCCAGGAAGGCTTCCGGAGCAAAGCCCTGTACGTCGGCGAGGGTTGCCCGCGGGTTGTGCCAGGCGTCGAAGCCGGCAGCGTTGAGGATGCTTGCAGCATGACGGGCGACTTCTTCAGCCGTGCCGTACACCGAGCCGGAAAGGATGGCGACTTTCATCAATCTGATCCTGTAGCTGACTAAAAGCCTGGGATATTAACAGCTGGGGCCCATGGACAGGCTGCCGGCATGTCTTAAACTGCAAACTCCAACTACAAGCCATGGACCGCTCAATGATTAACGCCAAGCTGATGCAACTGGTGATCAACGCTTCCAACGACGGCATCGTTATCGCCGAGCGCGAAGGCAAGGACAAGCCACTGATTTATGTGAACCCGGCCTTCGAGCGCATGACTGGCTACACCCTCGACGAAATCCTCTATCAGGACTGCCGCTTCCTGCAATCGGGCGATCGTGACCAGCCGGGGCTGATGGCGATTCGCGAAGCCCTGGAGAGTGGCGGCGCCTGCCGGGAAATCCTGCGCAATTACCGCAAGGACGGCACGCATTTCTGGAACGAGCTGTCGTTATCGACGGTTTATAACCCGGCCGACAAGCAGACCTACTTTGTCGGTGTGCAGAAGGATGTGACCGTTCAGGTCAAGGCCCAGCAGCGTGTCGCGCAACTGGAAGCCCAGTTGGCTGACCTCAAGGCGGAGCTTGCGGCACTCAAGGCGACGAGCGGATCTAACAAAAACTAGAAAACGCGGTCTTTAAAGAGATAATGGCGTTTTAATACCTTTTTCTTGAGCAAGATCAATGCAACGCGACGCGCTTTTGACGCAGGACGAGCTGGATTTTATTCAGACCATGCACCATAACCCGCAACTCAATGTGCGGGACGCGTCGTCGAGCCTGACGGTCAATGGCGGTGCGCAGATTCGTGATCTGCTCACCCGCCTGGCCGCCCATGACCATGTCACCCTCCAGGCCCAATTCGACAACCAGCAAATGACGTTTCCGCTGCAATTGGTGGAAGACGAGTTTCATGCCGTGCATCTGCGGCTGGGTGTACCGAGTATTTTCGAAGACGGGCCGATGATCCGCCCGTGGCGCCTGGCGCTCGAAGAGCCGGTACCCCTGGAAAACATCAAGGGCCAGCCCGGTGCGCTGTGGGTGCATGAGGTGTCATTCAAGGGATTGCTGGTGGAAATTCGCGGGCGGATCAAGGCGCCAAGAACCTTTTCGCTGTGGTTCAGTCCGTCCGGGTACGAGCGCATTTCGGTGCGGGGCACGCTGGAACGGGAAACTGCCCGAGGATTGTTCGCCTACCGCCTGAGCCAGAACGATGTGGATGAGACCGAGCGCCTGCGCCAGTTTATCCTGCAGCAACATCGCCTGTTTCACCCCGAAGTCCACGCCTGAAGTCAGGTATCCAGGTTACCGCGCAGAAACTGCTGCAAGCGGCGCTGCATCAATCGCCCTTCGTTACCCAGGCAGCCAACGGATGAACCCGCCAGTTGTTCCTGCGCCAACTCCGCCGCATCGCCGGCCAGCAACAGCGGGCAATCCAGGGTCAGGGCCAGCCGTTCAAGGCGCCGAGGCAAGCCATTGGCCGGAGAGTGATTGGAGAACACCACAAGGGCTTGTGGCCTGGTTTTTTCACAGACAAGGGTCAATTCATCCATCGGCTGGCCCACAGCCAGAACCTTGACCGCCAACTCGTCACCGCTCATCAACAGGCCTGCGACCAACAACTCCAGCTCTCGGCACTCCCCCGCAATGGCCGCCAGCAATACCCGTGGCGCCGCTGAGGCACAGCCTATCTGCAGGCGTTTCCAGGTTCGGCTGCGCAGAAATCCATCAAAAAACAGCCATTCACTGGTTTGTCCAAACAACCCCTGATGTCGCAACAGTTGCTGCCAGAGGGGCATCAGGATGTCCTGGAACACCACCGCGACCGGGTAGGCAGCGAAAATCTGGCCATACAACCGGTCCAGTTGCCGGTCGTCGAAGGCACCGACGGCCGTTCGCAACTGCGCCTGCCATTGGGCCCATTCATGCTCTGCACCTGCCGGCGAAGCAGCCGCCGCTTCGACTTGATGATCGTCGCGCGCGAGGATCTTGCCGACCTTGCTCACGGCCACGCCACGCTCGATCCAGTCAAGAATGCGATGAACGGTCTCGATATCGGTGCGCGAATACAGGCGGTGCCCACTTTCGGTGCGAACCGGGTGGATCAGCCCGTAACGCCGTTCCCAGGCACGCAAGGTGACAGGGTTGATGCCTGTCAATCTCGCGACTTCGCGAATCGGAAACAGCTCATCGGAATCGGCAGGGTTGCCAAGGGCCATTTCGGGACGTGGAGCAGTCATTACAGACATCAGGGCATCAATATACTGTCAGGAACTTGGATCCCATTTAACGCCCATACAGCTGTCCGATTCAAGGTCTTCGACAAGCCGACCAATGTCGCTGGTGTATTTCTGCAAAACAGGAATAATCCTTGCCTGTTTTTTCAACGTGGCTGCTTACCCCGCAGCTTCGTTCGTGCGCCGCCTACCCGGCCCAGTGCACCTGATCCTTATGGAGATACACAATGTCTACCTCCCCCGTCACCCTGATGGTTGCGCGCCGCGTGGCCAAGGGCCGCTATGAAGAGTTGATGGCCTGGCTGCGCGAAGGCGAGCAATTGGCCACGGACTTCCCCGGTTACCTGGGTTCAGGCGTGCTTGCACCGCCGCCCAACGATGACGAGTTCCAGATTATTTTCCGTTTCGCCGACGAAAAAACCCTGCATGCGTGGGAGTTTTCCGCCTCCCGTGGTGCATGGCTCGGGCGTGGCAGTGAGCTGTTTGCTGCGCCGTCGGAGCATCGCGTACGCGGTATCGACGGCTGGTTTGGCGCCGCC
>NZ_JACARK010000809.1:0-7449 GCF_013386655.1 Pseudomonas sp. K5002
TGCACGGCCTGGTGCCACCGCACCCGGGCCCGCTGCTGGCGATCGGCGTGTTCGGTGCCGACATCGGCAAGACCATTCTCTACGGCCTGATCGTCGCGCTGCCTACGGCGATCATCGCCGGCCCGCTCTACGGTTCGTTTATCGCCAAGTACATTCCGGGCAACCCGTCCCAGGAACTGGTAGACCAACTGGCCAGTGAGCAACCGGAATCCAAGACCCTGCCGAGCTTCAGCATCACCCTGATCACCGTGCTGTTGCCGGTGTTCCTGATGCTGCTGAAAACCTTCGCCGACGTCGCCCTGCCGGACGGCCATGTGATCCGCAACTGGATGGACATGATCGGTCACCCGATCACCGCCTTGCTGCTGGCCTTGCTGTTGTCGCTGTACACCTTTGGCCATCGCCAGGGCATTGGCTCCAAGCAAATCCTCAAGCTGCTCGACGCCAGCCTGGCGCCGACTGCAGCGATCATCCTGATCATCGGTGCCGGTGGTGGTTTCAAGCAGATGCTGGTGACCAGCGGCGTGGGTGATGTGATCGGCCATATGGCGGTGACTGCGCAGATCAACCCGATCCTGCTGGCCTGGCTGGTGGCGGCGGTGATTCGTGTGGCTACCGGTTCTGCCACCGTGGCGACCATTACCGGTGCAGGCATTGTGGTGCCGGTGGTGGGGATGATTCCGGGGGTGAACCGCGAGTTGCTGGTATTGGCGACGGGGGCGGGCTCGCTGGTGCTGTCTCACGTCAACGATGCGGGGTTCTGGCTGGTGAAGCAGTACTTCAATATGACCGTGGCCGAGACGTTCAAGACCTGGACGGCGATGGAGACCATCCTGTCGGTGGTGGCGTTGGGCTTTATCATGTTGCTGTCGCTGGTGGTCTAGGCGGTAAGTGATCGTTCCCACGCTCCGCGTGGGAACGCATCCTGTGACGCTCCGCGTCACGAGCGGACGCAGAGCGTCCAAGGCGGCATTCCCACGCAGAGCGTGGGAACGATCATTCCTGCCGTTGGATCGGGTCAGGCGTCAGCTTTCTTGACCAGCCCATCCGCCCGGAACATCGCCCGGATGCCCCGCACCGCCTGGCGAATCCGGTCCTGGTTTTCGATCAGTGCAAAGCGCACGTGGTCGTCACCATACTCACCAAAGCCAATCCCCGGCGACACACACACCTTCGCCTCAAGCAGCAGCTTCTTGGCAAACTCCAGCGAGCCCATCGCGGCATACGCCTCGGGAATCTTCGCCCAGACGTACATCGACGCCTTCGGGTTCTCGACCATCCAGCCCAGCTCATGCAGGCCTTTCACCAGCACGTTACGGCGCTGGCGGTACTGCTCGGCAATGTCTTTCACGCACTGCTGATCGCCTTCCAGCGCCGCAATCGCTGCGACTTGCAGCGGGGTGAAGGTGCCGTAGTCGTGGTAGCTCTTGATCCGCGCCAGGGCGTTGACCAGTTCCGGGTTGCCCACCATGAAACCAATGCGCCAGCCGGCCATGTTGTAGCTCTTGGACAGGGTGAAAAACTCCACCGCGATGTCCTTGGCCCCCGGTACTTGCATGATCGACGGAGCTTTCCAGCCGTCGTAGACGATGTCGGCGTAGGCCAGGTCATGCACCACCAGCACGTCGTACTGCTTGGCCAGGGCGATCACCCGTTCGAAGAAGTCCAGCTCCACGCACTGTGCGGTGGGGTTGGACGGGAAGCCGAGGATCATCATCTTCGGCTTGGGGATCGAGCCACGAATCGCACGTTCCAGCTCAGCGAAGAAGTCCACCCCCGGAATCAGCGGCACCGAACGCACCTGGGCGCCGGCAATCACGGCACCGTAGATGTGAATCGGGTAGCTGGGGTTGGGCACCAGCACCGTGTCGCCCTGGTCCAGGGTGGCCAGCATCAAGTGCGCCAGGCCTTCCTTGGAACCGATGGTCACGATGGCTTCGGTTTCCGGGTCGATGTCCACTTCGTAGCGGTCTTTGTACCAGCGCGAAATCGCCCGGCGCAGCCGCGGAATGCCTTTGGAAGTGGAGTAACCGTGGGTGTCTTCGCGTTGGGCGACGGTGACCATTTTTTCCACGATGTGCGGTGGAGTGGCGCCGTCCGGGTTGCCCATGCTCAAGTCGATGATGTCTTCGCCGCGCCGACGCGCAGCCATCTTCAACTCGGCAGTGATATTGAACACGTAAGGGGGGAGTCGATCTATGCGCGCAAAGCGGCGCGGAGAACGGGGTTCGGCCATTGTTGCCTCGAAATACGTAAGCGCCCGGAACCGTCCGAGCGACGTCGGCCACTGCGGTGGCCTGCGGGGCAGACAATACGGTCGGTGATGGCCAATTGTCCAGATGCTGTGGGAAAAATTTCTGTTTGGAGTGCGACGGGGATATGCCCCTATACTCGACGCGGGTTTGTTCCCTCATAAGAAGGAGACTGTTCAGATGGATCAACAGACAAAACTGCCGTTACAGCCGCGCATGGAAGAGGGCAAGGCCCTGGTGATCGCGGGTGTGCAAGGGCGTTATTCAAAGGCCACGATTGGCGATATTCCCAAGTTGTGGGCGTTGTTCAACACCTGTTTCAAAGACATTAAAAAGCGCGTTGGCGGCGTGACCTACGGCGTGTGCCACAACGCCAAACACGGTGAATTCGACTACCTGGCGGGCATCGAGGTGCCGGCCAAGGGCGATGTACCGAGCAACTTCCAGTCGATTGAAATCCCGGCCCATCGCTATGCCGTGTTCCCGCATTTTGGCCCGGTGCAGGCGCTGGCGCAGACCTATGAACGCATCATGTTCGAATGGCTGCCGGCCTCCGGGTACAAGGTGGTCGGGGCTGATTTTGAGCGCTACAGCGCCGATTTCGATGTGGGTAAAGGCACGGGCTCCGTGGAAATCTGGATCCCGATCAACGCCGAATCCGCCTGACAGCGCCACCGGCAGGAGCGAGCACGTTCGCTCCTGCAATGGCCTCTCAATACAGCGTGGCCTTGACCCGCTCCGGCATCTCGCGGTCATAGGCTTCGGCGTCGAACGCCCCATCATTCAAGCGCTTGTGAAACGCCCCGGCGGAGGGCAGTGCCGAGCGATCCAAGTGCTTTTCCGGGTTCCAGCAATCGGAGCGCACAAAGGCTTTGGAGCAATGGAAATATGCCGCCTCCACCTGCACCAGAATCACCGAACGGGCCGCTTTGCCATTTACCGCAAAGCTCTCCAGCAACCCAGGCTCGATGGAAATCTGCGCCCGGCCATTGACCCGCAACGTCTCGCCAATGCCCGGGATGATGAACAGCAACGCTATACGTGGGTCCACCACCAGATTGCGCAGGGTGTCGAGGCGGTTATTCCCCGGCCGATCCGGAATCGCCAACGTGCGCTCGTCGATGATTCGTACAAAACCTGGCACGTCGCCACGGGGCGAACCGTCGATGCCGTCCGGGCCGGATGAACTCACCACCACCAAGGGTGACGCGCGGACCATGGCCTGGTAATCCTCGTTGAGAAACGGGATTTCCTTGCGCACGGCCCGTTCGTGGGGCAGGCCGTAGAGGGATTCGAGTTGTTCCAGGGTTGTTAGCATCTTCACCAGCTCCTTATTGTTTAAAACACCCACGCCAACCGGCGCTCATACCCAATCCGCCCCTTATACGCCTCCCCGGTGTCCACCCAGCCCTGCTGCAAATACAGCCCCATCGCCGCCACATTGTCCGTGTCCACCGACAGCTCCAGTGCCTTGATCTGCGGCCAGACCAGGCGCGCGGCGGCGGGGAGGGCTTGCAGGCAGGTTTTGCCAAACCCCAGGCCTTGCTGATGGCGATCGACTTGCAACGCATGCAGCGTGGCGCTGTGTTCATCCGCCCAATGGGGCAGGCAGGGTGGGCGTTTGAGCAGCAGGAAGGCCACGGGAATGTCGTCGGCGAGTAACGCAAAGCCTGCCACGCCGGGATTCGGATTGACCAGCAGGGTGTTCAGCGCACAGTAGATATCGCCGGAAAAACCCAGTTGTTCGGGATGCACTTCCAGGGCGTTGAGTTGCTGTTGTTGCAGGGCAGTCAACGTCTGATAGGCGACGAGGCGGGTTTCCATCGGCGTAGCATCCGAAATCCTACAAAGAAGCGCGGATTCTAGCGGGTTTGCGGTAGTCGCAATTATTTTTTGCGGGACTGTCGATTGGCCTGGGGCTCAGTCGACTAAGGGTGTCTTCCGTGATTTTTCCCGCAAGGAGTATCGCCATGAGCACCGCAATCAGCAGCTTGATCGAACAATGGAAACAGGCGGTCACCGCCAAGGATGTCGAGAAAATAGTCAGCTTTTACGCAGACGATATAGTCGCGTTCGACGCCGTTAGCGCCCTGCAGTTCAAGGGCAAGGCCGCCTATCAGGCGCACTGGAAGGCGTGCATGGAGTTCTGCCCGGGCCCTGGGGTCTTTGACTTCCATGAGATGCGTATCGTCGCCGGCGATAACAGCGCCTTTGCCCACTGGCTCGCGCACTGTGGCGGCACCGGGCCCGACGGCGTACTCAAGACCTGCTGGATGCGCGTCAGCGCCGGCTACCAGCGCGTTGGCGGCGAGTGGAAAGTGGTGCATGAACATTGGTCGGCACCGTTCGACATGGAAACCGGCGCCGGTCTGTTCGACCTGAAACCTTGAGCGCCGCGAACTATAGTCAGTTGTCCGAAAACGGAGAATCCCATGAAATACCTCTGCCTGATCTATAGCAACGAACAGGTGCTGCACGATTCGCCCGACAGCCCCAAGGACCCGGAATGTTTCGCCTATGGTCAGTCCGTGCAGGCCAGCGGGCGCATGCTCGCCGCCGAACCGCTGGAGTCGGTGAGCACCGCCACCACCGTGCGCATGCGCAACGGCAAGTTGTCGATCACCGACGGGCCGTTTGCCGAAACCAAGGAGCAGCTCGCCGGGTTTTACCTGATCGAGGCCAAGGACCTGAATGAAGCGATCCAGGTGGCCGGTGGCATACCGGCGGCCCGGGTCGGCAGTGTGGAAGTGCGCCCCGTGCGTGAATTGAATCTCTGATCACAACAATAAAACCCAGGAGGTTTCCCATGAGCATTCAACCCAAACCCGCCGAATTTGAACTGTCCATCAGTCGCTTGATTGATGCCCCTCGCAGCCGCGTGTTTCGCGCCTGGACCGAGCCGGCCTTGTTGCAGCAGTGGTGGGGCCCACACGGCATGACCACTCCCGAGTGCGAAATGGACCTTTGGGTGGGTGGGCAATTTCGCACGCTGATGCGCGCGCCGGACGGCAGCGAATACCCAACCCAGGGCGTATTGCTGGAGATTACCGCCCCCAGTCGGCTGGTGTTTACCGACGCCTTCACACCCGGCTGGATCCCTTCGGGCCAGCCATTCATGACCGCAGAAGTTACCTTTGAAGACGTCGACGGCAAAACCCTCTATACCGCCCGCGCCATGCACTGGAGCGCCGAAACCAAGCAGGCCCACGAAGCCATGGGCTTTCACGAAGGCTGGGGGCAGAGCCTCGACCGGCTGGTGACGCTGGTGACCGAAGGCCTGCGCGATTGACGGTGCAGGCCCGGGTTGAAGCGGTTTATCGCAGCGAATCGCGGCGCATCCTGGCGACCCTGATTCGCTTGCTTGGCGATTTCGACCTGGCTGAAGAAGCCTTGCACGAGGCGTTCTTCGTCGCAGTCGAGCGCTGGGGGCAGGACGGTGTGCCGGATAACCCCCGGGCCTGGCTGGTCTCGACCGGGCGCTTCAAGGCCATCGACCGTTTACGTCGCCAGGCGCGTTTTACCCCGTTGTTGCAGGCGCAAGCCGATGCGCTGGAAGCGGCAGACTGGAGCGTTGAAGACGTGGAAGACGACCGCCTGCGCCTGATCTTCACCTGCTGCCACCCGGCGCTGGCGGCGGATGCCCAGGCGGCGCTGACCTTGCGTGAGATCTGCGACCTCACCACCGAGGAAATCGCCCGGGCGTTTCTCGCCACGCCCACTAGCATCGCCCAGCGCATCGTGCGGGCCAAGGGCAAGATCCGCGAAGCGAAAATCCCCTATCAGGTGCCATCCCTGGCGGAGTTGCCCGAGCGCCTGGACAGTGTGCTGCGGGTGATTTACCTGGTGTTCAACGAAGGCTATTCGGCGTCCATGGGCGCCGACCTGACCCGTGAAGACCTGACCCGCGAAGCGATTCGCCTGGGCCGTTTGCTGATGGAGTTGTTGCCGGAACCGGAAGTGATGGGCTTGCTGGCGCTGATGTTGCTCCACGAGTCCCGGCGCCCGGCACGCACCTCGGCGGGCGGCGAATTGGTGCTGCTGGATGAGCAGGACCGTTCGCTGTGGGATGCGTCGTTGATTGCTGAAGGATGCGCCCTGGTGGAGAAATCCCTGACCACACGCCGCTTCGGGCCCTACAGCCTGCAGGCAGCGATTGCGGCGGTACACGCTGAAGCCGTGAGCGCCGATGAGACTGATTGGCCGCAGATCGTCGGGCTGTATGACGTGTTGCTTGGAGCGATGCCATCGCCGGTGATCGAGCTGAATCGCGCGGTGGCCGTTGCGATGCGCGATGGGGCGCAGGCCGGTTTGCAATTGGTGGACGGCATTCTGGCGCGGGGGGAGTTGGTGGACTATCACCTGGCGTACTCGGCGCGTGGCGAGTTTTGTCGGCGATTGGGGCGAGTGGAGGACGCGCGGCGAGCGTTTGAACGGGCGCTGGCATTGACCCAGCAAGTGCCCGAAAAGCGCTTTATCGAGCGGCGATTGGCCGAACTCAAATAGTGCAGGCGCCGGAGATCCAAATATGGGAGCGGGGGGGGGGGGGNNCCCGCTCCCACATTTGTTCGATGTTGTCTTGATGAATGAGTTACGGCTGCTGACGCGTCGCCGCCAACACGATCTCGCGAATGCACACATGCTGCGGCTGCTGGTAGGCATAGGCAATCGCCGAAGCCACATCATCGGCGCTCAGCACGGTGCCGCCCATGTCCTGTTTCCACGCCTGGTAGCCGGTCTTGATGGCTTCGTCGGTGGTGTGGCTCAGCAGTTCGGTTTCCACCGCGCCCGGCGCAATGGTGATCACACGCACATTGTGCGGCGACATTTCTTCCCGCAGGTTTTCCGAAATTCCATGCACGGCGAACTTGGTGCCTACATAGGCGACGTGGTTGGGGAAGGTCTTGCGCCCGGCCACCGAGCTGACGTTGATGATGGTGCCACCCTTGCGCTCGACCATGCTGCCGGCCACTGCATGGATGCCGTTCAGCAGGCCCTTTACGTTGACGTCGAGCATCTGCTCCCACTGTGCCGGGTCCTGTTCGCTGACCGCGCCCAGCAGCATCACGCCGGCATTGTTGATCAGCGCGTCGGCCGGGCCGAATTGCGCTTCGGCTTCTTTCACCGCTGCCACCAGCGCAGCGCGGTCGGTGATGTCGACACCGCGACTCAGGGTGTTCGGCAGCGCCAGCGCATTCAG
>NZ_JACARK010000810.1:0-2105 GCF_013386655.1 Pseudomonas sp. K5002
GCGAAGGCGCGCGGTTTGTGGTGTGGCTGCCGCTGCACCGTGCCGCGGACGCGGAGGCCCCATGGCCGAAATCCTGATCGTCGAAGACAACGAGGCCAATATGCGCCTCGCCCGCCTGTTGCTGGTGAACGCCGGCCACAGCGTGTTGTGGGCCGCCGATGCCGAGACCGGGCTGACCCTGGCCCGGGAAAAACAACCGGCATTGATCCTGATGGACATCCAGTTGCCGGGCATGGACGGCCTGGCAGCCACGTCACTGCTCAAGCAGGACCCTCATACCGCGCACATCCCGGTGATCGCCCTGACGGCCATGGCCATGAAGGAAGACCGTGACAAGACCCTGCGGGCCGGCTGCGATGCCTACATCATCAAGCCCCTGCGCTACAAAGAGCTGTACCAGGTGATCGACACGCTGCTGCAAAAGAACATTACTCCCTCGACTTGAGTCCTCTCCATGGCCAGCCAACCCGCAACGCTGTTGATCGTTGATGATGAAATCCAGGTGCGCAAGCTGCTGGAAACCCTGCTGCGCCACGAGGGTTACCAGACCGTGAGCGCCGCCAGTGGTGAAGAAGCCTTGCAGTTGGTGGCGCAGCGGCCGCCGGACTTAATCCTGCTGGACATCATGATGCCGGGCATGGACGGCTATGAAGTGGCCAACCAGCTCAAGGGCAACCAGGCCACGGCGAACATTCCGATCATCATGCTTTCGGCATTGAGTGAGTCCAGCGCGCGGCTCAGTGGCCTGGAAACCGGTGCTGAAGAATTCATCAGCAAGCCGGTGGAGCGGGTCGAGTTGTGGCTACGGGTACGCAACCTGCTGCGGCTCAAGGCCCACGGCGATCGGTTGAAAAGCCATAGCCAGTTGTTGGAGCAGCAACTTCAACACCACCAAAATGAGTCCTCGCGGTTGAATGTGCATGACCTGGCGCGCCTGGACCTGGAAAAAGCCCTGCGCCTGGCTGTCGAGCGCGAAGAGTTCGTGCTGCATTACCAACCCAAGGTCGAACTGGCCAACGGTCAGGTGTGCGCCCTCGAGGCCCTACTGCGCTGGGACCGGCCCGGTTACGGTGCGGTGTCTCCAGCGGTCTTCATACCGATCCTGGAAAGCCAGGGCTTGATCGTCACGCTCGGGCGTTGGGTGATCGACAACGTGTGCCGCCAGATCGCAGCGTGGCAATCCGGCACGGTGGGCGCGGTGGAGGTATCGGTCAACGTTTCGGGGCATCAATTGATCGAGGGTGACCTGATTGCCGATATCGCCCAGTCCCTCGCCCAGGCCGGCGTGGAAGCGCATTGGCTGGAAGTTGAATTGACCGAAGGCTCGCTGATGGAGAACACCCAGCACACCATCGCCAGCTTGCAGCGCCTGCGGGCGATGGGGGTGAAGATCTCCATCGACGACTTCGGCACCGGCTATTCCAGCCTGGCCTACCTGCGGCGGTTCCCGATTGATACGCTGAAAATCGATATCGCGTTTATCCGCGAAGTCACCAGCAACCCGCAGGACGCGGCTATCACCCGCACCATCATCGAACTGGCCCACAGCCTGAAGCTGCGAGTGGTGGCCGAAGGCGTGGAAACCCAGGCGCAGCTGGAGTTTCTGCGGGAAGCCGGCTGCGATCAGATCCAGGGGTATCTGTTCAGCCGGCCTTTGCCGATGAAGGAGCTGGAGCGCCTGCTGCTGGATAAGCGCAGCCTGGTCAGGCCGCAGCCTCACTGACTTCGAACAACCCCACCAGCTTCTGCAACTTGTTGGCATTGACCCGCACGGTTTCCGCGCTGGTCTGCAACACCCCTACGGTCAGGCGCATTTGCTCCGAAGAGTGGCTGACCTGCTTGATGGTCTTGCCATAGTCGAGGCTGCGGGCGTTGAGCTGCTGGATGATGCTGAACATGCTCTCCACCGCCTGGTGCAGGTGCACGTTCTCCGAGGAGGCGTCCTCGGCCAGGCGCAGGCTGCTGTCGACGTTGGTCACGCCGTTTTCCATGAAGCCTACGGCCTTGCGGGTTTCGCCTTGCAGGCCCTCGACCATCTGGCGAATGTCTTCCGCTGCCTTGGAAGTGCGTGACGCCAGGGTGCGGACTTCGTCGGCCACCACCGC
>NZ_JACARK010000811.1:0-2637 GCF_013386655.1 Pseudomonas sp. K5002
CGCCGGGTTGGCCAGGGCGCGCAGGGGCAGCCACAGCAGCAAGGCTTCGCGGGCCTTCTTGCCCACCGGCAATACGCGGGTCTTGCTGCCTTTGCCGAGCACTTGCACCAGGCCATCCGCCAGGTCCAGTTGATCGAGGTTAAGCCCGGTCAGCTCCGACAGGCGCAGGCCCGAGGAGTAGAAGAGTTCGAGGATTGCCTGGTCGCGATGGGCCAGGAAGTCGTCCTCCACGGCGCCATCGAGCAATTGCAGGGCGCGATCCGTGTCGAGGGTCTTGGGCAGGCGGCGTTCGCCCTTGGGCGGCGCCAGGCCGTTGGCCGGGTCGTGGTCGCACAGGCCTTCGCGGTTCAGGTAGTGATAGAGGCCGCGTACCGCCGACAGCAGGCGCGCCAGGCTGCGGGAGGATTGGCCTTGCTGGTGCAGGCGGGCGATCAGGCTGCGCAGACCCTGGATGTCCAGGGCCTTCCAGCTGCCGATGTGTTGTTTCTCGCAGAACGCCAGGACCTTGTTCAAGTCCCGCCGGTAGGCTTCCAGGGTATGCGGCGACACCTGGCGCTCGCTGCGCAGGTGAGCGCAGTAGGCGTCCAGTTGTCGTTCCATGGCTAGCGCACCGCGCGCAATGCGCTGGTGAAGCGTGGCAGGACGCGGCCCAGCACTTCGGCGATGTAGCTCAGGAACAGCGTGCCCACCGAGCTTTTGTAATGCTGTGGATCACGGCTGGCGATGGCCAGCACGCCATGCAAACCTTGATGACTGAGGGCAACCACGGCGGTGGAGCCGATCTGCTGGCGCTGCTCGGCGCCAAACAGGAAGTCCAGTTCATGCTCGCGCAAGGTGCCGCTGATGGTCTTGCCTTCGGACAGCAGGCCGCCAATCGCGGTCTGGGCATCGCTGCCGCTGACCCAGCGACCCACCGGCATCGGGTTGTCGCTGAACAGGATCAGGCTGACAAAGGGCACCTGGAAATCCTGGCGCAGGCTGTCTTCGACGGCGATCACCGCTTCTTCCAGGCTGGCGGCGTCCATCAGGGTCAGGACCAGGCGGCGAGTCTTGTCGAACAGGCGGTCGTTGTCGCGGGCCACATCCATCAGCTGCGAGAGCCGATGGCGCATTTCGATATTGCGCTCGCGCAGGATCTTCATCTGCCGCTCCACCAGCGACACGGTATCGCCGCGCTGGTGGGGAATACGCAGGGCCGGCAGCAGTTCTTCGTGTTCGACGAAGAAGTCCGGGTTAGCCTCCAGATACGCCGCAACGGCTGCGGCCTCCAGACTTTCGCTTGGGGATGCTTGCGCGGGTACTTGAGGCTTATCAGTCATTAGATTTGCTCACTCATAGACGGACCTGTCCTTCGTAGACGCGGGTGGCCGGGCCGGTCATTTTCACCGGTTGGCCGGGGCCTGCCCATTCGATGGACAGGCGTCCACCGGGCAGGTCGATCAGCAGCGGCGAATCCATCCACCCCTGGCTGATCGCGGCCACGGCAGCGGCGCAGGCGCCGGTACCGCAAGCCTGGGTTTCGCCGGCACCGCGTTCCCAGACGCGCAAGAGCGCACGGGAACGGTCGATGACCTGCAGGAAACCCACGTTAACCCGCGCCGGAAAGCGCGGGTGGTTTTCGATCTTCGGCCCCAGTTCGTGAACCGGTGCGCTGTTGATGTCATCCACCCGCAGCACGGCATGGGGGTTGCCCATGGACACGGCAGCCAGGTTGACGGTCTTGCCGTCCACATCCACCGCATAGCTCAGGGCTTGCTCGGTGGCCTGGAACGGAATGTCCGCCGGCACCAGCCGTGGCGCGCCCATGTTGACGCCGATCTGGCCGTCGCTGCGAATATCCAGCTCGATGATGCCGCTTTTGGTCTCGACGCGAATCTGCCGCTTGGCGGTCAGGCGCTTGTCCAGGACAAAACGGGCGAAACAGCGGGCACCATTGCCGCACTGTTCCACTTCGGAGCCATCGGAGTTGAAGATCCGGTAACGGAAATCCACTTCCGGGTTACTCGGCGCTTCCACCAGCAACAATTGGTCGAAGCCGACACCGGTGTGCCGGTCGCCCCACAGCTTGGCGTGCTTGGGCAGGATGTGCGCGTGCTGGCTGACCAGGTCGAGGACCATGAAGTCATTGCCCAGCCCGTGCATCTTGGTAAAACGCAGCAACATGACCTTACTCCGGCAGCAGGCTTTCGCCAGCAAACAACTCGGCTACCGTCTCGCGGCGACGCACTTCAAACGCTTGATCACCGTCCACCAGCACCTCGGCGGTACGCCCGCGGGTGTTGTAGTTGGAGCTCATGACAAACCCATAGGCACCGGCCGAATGCACGGCCAGCAGGTCGCCTTCTTCCAGGGCCAGCTGACGTTCCTTGGCCAGGAAGTCGCCGGTCTCGCAGATCGGGCCGACGATATCGTAGCTGCGGCCTTCGCCTGCGCGTGGCTTGACGGCCGTCACATTCATCCAGGCCTGGTACAGCGCCGGACGGATCAGGTCGTTCATCGCCGCGTCGACGATGGCGAAATCCTTGTGCTCGGTGTGCTTGAGGTACTCGACCTGGGTCAGCAGCAGGCCGGCGTTGGCGACGATGTAGCGGCCCGGCTCGAACATCAGCGTCAGGTCGCGGCCTTCGAGGCGCTCGC
>NZ_JACARK010000812.1:0-3399 GCF_013386655.1 Pseudomonas sp. K5002
CACGGCAATCGCCAGCATCACCATCTGCGCACGCAAGCCCGCGCCACGCCGGTCGGTGATGAACACTCGCCAGGCCGAGGTAAAGCCGAAGGCAGCGTGGTACAGCGTCAGGCCCAGTGCGGCGCCGACCACCAGCAACAGCACCTGGCGCGAGCCGACGCTGTTTTGCAGGAAGACGGCGCCGAACAGCAGGATGGCAAACGCCAGCAATGGTGCGACCGGCTTGCGCGCTGGGGTTGTGGACAGGGAAAGGCTCATCGGGAATCTCGGGTGATGTGGGTTAAGGGCGAGGTGGCGAAGTATAAACCTCGCGCTCCGCCACTGGCGCCTTGAAAAGCAACGCCAGCGCCACGATCACCGACAGCGCCACGGCCACTGCGCCCGCCAGGTACACCGATGCCACTCCGGCCACGCCGGCCAAGGCGCCGATCAGCGGGGTGCTGACCCCCAGCGAAATATCCAGGAACGCCACATACGCACCCATCGCCAGGCTGCGGGATTGGGGCGGCGCGCGCTTTATCGCCTCCACCCCAAAGCCGGGAAACGCCAGGGAGTAGCCGAAACCGGTCAGCGCCGCGCCCAGGTAGGCGGTCAAGGCGCTGTCTGCGCCCCAGATCAACAGCTGCCCGGCGGCTTCGATTATCACGCACACCAGCGCGACCTTGGCACCGCCGATCTTGTCGGGCAGGTGCCCGAAGAAAATCCGCGCGCCGATAAACGCCAGGCCAAAGGCGGTAAACGCCAATGACGCATTGCCCCAGGCCTTGGTGGCAAACAGCAGCGCGATAAACGCGGTAATCACGCCAAACCCGACGCTTGCAAAGGCCAGGCCCAACCCCGGTACCCACACCGAGCGCAGCACCTTGAAAAACGAGGTGCGCCGCTGACTGGTCGGCGCAACGCCTTGCGCTCCGGCGACGATGGCCAGTGCCAGCAGCGGAATCACCATGGTCCCGACGGCGATCCCGCTGAAACCCCACTGGCTATTCACCGCCACCCCGAGGGGCGCGCCCAGGGCAAACGCGGCGTAGATTGCGATGCCGATCCAGGCCATGACCTTGCCGGTATTTTGCGGCCCCACCAACCCGACACCCCAGCCCATCGAGCCGGTCACGATCAGGCTTTCCCCCAGCGCCAGCACCACGCGACCGGCGAGCAACACCCACACCGAGATGACCGGTGATGCCACAAACGCCAGGGACGCGAGGTAGATCAAGCCGGAGCTGGCCGCCACCAGCATGCCCACAAGCATGGCGCGCTTGGGGCCGCGCATATCGGCAAAATTGCCGGCCCAGGACCGCGACAACAATGCCCCGGCAAACTGCGCACCGATCACCACGCCCACCACCAGCGGGTCCATGCCCAAGGTGTTGTGCAGGTGCAGCGGCAGCACCGGCAGTTGCATGCCGATGATCAGGAACCCGACAAACACCGCCAGGGTGATAGGCAGTAATTTCAGTACCACTGGGCTTACCAATCCAGACATGAGTTGAATCCTCTGACGGGCATCAGCCCAGGCGAACGGAAAGCTCGACGTCGTCACCGATCGGCACCGACAGGTAGCCGTTTGCTGGCGAACGCACCCGGGCCAGGTAGTCGGGGCAGTAGTCGGTGTTGTCGGCGATGATCAGCGCGCCGGGCTTGAGGCGGCTTTCCACCAGGTTCAACACGTCGCCATACAGCGCCTTGGCGCCGTCGAGCAGCAGCAGGTCGACGCTGTCGGGCAGGCCGGTGGCCAGGGTAACCAGAGCATCGCCTTGGCGGATCTCCACGAGGTCGCTCACGCCGCCTTGCTCCAGGTGTTGCCGGGCGAGAGCGATCTTCGAGGGCTCGAACTCGCTGCTGATCAGCGTGCCGCCGCCGTTGTCCCGCAGGGCGGCCGCCAGGTGCAGGGTGGACAGGCCGAACGAAGTACCGAACTCGACGATGGCCTGCGCTTTGCTGCTGCGTGCGAGCATGTACAGCAGGGTGCCGGTGTCGCGGGAGACGGGCAACCACAGGTCTTTCAGCATTCCGTAGAGTGCCAGGTAGTCGGTCTTGCTGCGCATCAGGCGGTCGCGTTCTTCGTGGGTCACTGTGTTGATGATGGGGCTGGTGGCGGCATCGGCCTGTGTGTACAGCCGTTCAATCAGGGCCGCCATCGGGGCCGAGGTAAGCGTATTCATGGGGATGTCCTGCTGCAGGTTGAGCGCCGTGAGGCGCCGGGCTAGTATGCGAATGATTCGTCGCATTTAAAGTATGCGAACAATTCGTCACATTCGCTATTCGCATTCCAACGGCAGCAGGAACGCCCCATGACCGATCGCCAGACCTCGCAGATTTCCTCACGCAAAGAGCCCAAACAGGCGCGATCCACCGGGTTGGTGACGGCCATTCTCGAAGCGGCTATTCAGGTTTTGGCCAAGGAAGGCGCCAGCCGTTTCACCACCGCCCGTGTCGCGGAAAAGGCCGGTGTCAGCGTGGGGTCGGTGTACCAGTACTTTCCCAACAAGGCGGCCATCCTGTTTCGGCTGCAGACGGATGAGTGGCAGCAAACCTCGCAGATGCTCAGCCGCATTCTGCAGGACGTAAGCCAGCCGGCCCTTGAGCGGTTGCGGGCGTTGGTGCATGCGTTTATTCGTTCGGAGTGTGAGGAGGCGCAGATGCGTGTCGCCCTGAGCGACGCCGCGCCGCTGTACCGTGATGCGCCCGAAGCCCATGAGGTTCGCGCAGAAGGGCAACAGATTTTCCAGGCGTTCATGCTGGAACTGCTGCCGCAGGTGCCTGAAGCCACCCGCGCCCTGGCCTGCGATTTGATCGCCACCACCTTCAGTTCGGTGGCAAAGGAATTCTCGGGAAGCCCGCGCACCGAGGCGCAAATCACCGCCTATGCGGACGCCATGGCGGATATGTTCGGTGCGTACGTGACGGTGCTGAACCAGACAGCACGATGACCCGCAGGGCGGGCCATCGTTTGCAGCGCTTGCCTTAGCGGCGGTTCAGCCACACGGTCTGCGCGTTGCAGAATTCCCGCACACCAAAGTGCGACAACTCCCGCCCGAAGCCGCTCTTTTTCACACCACCAAACGAGACCCGGGGATCGGACACGCTGTAGGCGTTGATAAAGATCCCGCCGGTTTCCAGTTGGTTGGCGATGCTGCGTGCCTTTTCTGGGTCGGTGGTGAACACACTGGCGGTCAGGCCGAACTCACTGTCGTTGGCGAGGGCCACGGCGTGGTCCGCATCGCGGGCGGTGATGATGGAGGCGACCGGGCCAAACAGTTCCTGTTTGAACGAGGTCATCTGGTCGGTGACGTTGGCCAGCACGGTGGGGGCGTAGTAGTTGCCCGCGCCTTCGACTTTGCTGCCGCCCATCAGCAGGGTGGCGCCTTCGGCCAGGGTGGCCTGGACCTGGCCGTC
>NZ_JACARK010000813.1:0-2604 GCF_013386655.1 Pseudomonas sp. K5002
CGACCATGCGCAGCAGCCGGCCCTCCAGGATCGGCTGGCCGGGCAACTCGGTGACTTCGGCATAGCCACCCAGGCGCTTGGCGAAGCTGGTGCGATCAAGGCGCATCGGGGGTGTCCAGCTCGACGCTCAAGTCCGGCTCTGCCGGGTGCAGCGCCTGCTCGTGCAACTGATCGAACAGCTTGGCCATGATCTGCGTGATGCGCGTCTCCACCGTGGCATCGATGCGGCTGTGCTCGGTCTCGACCCGGCAACCACCGGGCAGCAGCGCGGCGTCTTCGACGATGCGCCAGGTTTCTTCATGGCGCTCGCGCAGGGCTTTGACCTGTTCGAAATCCTGCGGGTTGATGTACAGCCGCACGTTGCCGACGCCCAGGGGCAGCAGCTTGAGGGCTTCGCGCATCACGCTTTCGATTTGCGTGGAGTCCAGGGCCAATTCGCGCTGAATCACCTGGCGGGTGATGTGCTCCACCAGCCCGACCATGGCTTTTTCAATCTGCGAGTCCTGCTCGGCGATGGGCTCGAACAGGCTGCCCATCAGGGTTTCCAGGCTGGCCAGCTTGACGCTCAGCGCGGCCTCGGCTTCCTGGCGGACCTTGAGGGTGGTGCTGCGAAAACCGTCCTTCTCGCCGGTGGAGAAACCTTCGTTGTAGGCTTCCTGGCGAATGCTTTCGAGCTCTTCCAGGGTCAGTGGCTGGACTTCCTCCAGCGGCACTTCTTCCATCTCGGCCGGGGGTTCTTCTACCGGCTCCGGCTCAGGCTCCGGGCGATGCGGGTCGAAACTGGGCAGCGACCAGACGTCGAACCCTCCGACGTCCCGTGCGCGAATCAGATCGCTGGGCGTCTCATCTTTGTTCGACATGCGCGGCGCCTTAAATCATTTCTTCGCCGCCCTTCCCACCGAGAACGATTTCTCCGGCTTCGGCCATACGGCGGGCAATGGTGAGGATTTCCTTCTGTGCAGTTTCCACGTCGCTGACGCGCACCGGGCCCTTGGCCTCGAGGTCGTCGCGCAACAGTTCGGAAGCCCGCTTGGACATGTTCTTGAAGATCTTTTCCTTGACGCCTTCGTCCGAGCCCTTGAGCGCCAGCACCAGCACGTCGGAGGACACTTCCCGCAGCAACGCCTGGATGCCACGGTCGTCGACGTCGGAGAGGTTGTTGAACACGAACATGAGGTCTTCGATCTGCACCGACAGGCTGTCGTCGATCTCGCGGATCGAGTCCATCAACTGGCCTTCCACCGAGCTGTCGAGGAAGTTCATGATGTCGGCCGCACGCTTGATGCCGCCCAGGGTGGTGCGCGAAGCGTTGGAATTGCCCGAGAACTGCTTCTCGAGAATCGTGTTCAGTTCTTTCAGGGCCGCTGGCTGCACGGTGTTCAACGACGAGACGCGCAGGATGATATCCAGGCGCACCTTATGGTCGAAGTGGCCGAGCACTTCACCGGCCTGGTCGGGGTCGAGATACGCCACCACGATCGCCTGGATTTGCGGGTGTTCGTAGCGGATCACGTCGGCCACGGCCCGCGGCTCCATCCATTTGAGGCTGTCGAGGCCGCTGGTGTTGCCACCCAGCAGGATGCGATCGATCAGGCCGTTGGCCTTGTCTTCGCCCAGGGCCGAGGTGAGCATCTTGCGAATGTAGCTGTCGGAGCCGACGCCCAGGCTGGTCTGGTCGCCGACGATCTCGACGAACTCGCTCATCACCTGCTCGACTTGCTCGCGGTGCACATTGCGCATTTGCGCCATGGCCACGCCGACACGCTGAACCTCTTTGGGCCCCATGTGGCGCAGCACTTGGGCGGCGTCGGTTTCTCCGAGGGACAGCAACAGCACGGCGGCTTTGTCGACCCGGGAGAGTTTGGCTACTGCAGCTCGGCTATCACTCATCTGCGTTAATCCACTCTTTCACGACCTGGGCCACACGACCCGGGTCTTCGGCCACCAGGCTCTTGATTGCGTTCAACTGAGCGTCATAACCCTCGCTCGGGCTCGGCAACAGAATGCTTTGCGGGCCACCGAGGCTCACGCGGTCGTTGGCCAGTTCGCCATCGAGGCCGCCCATGCCACCCAGTTCGACGTCGCCGCCGGCCAGGGCCAGTTGCTTCTTGCCGTGGCCGGTGATGTTGTTGAGCACCGGGCGCAGTACGCCGAACACCAGCAACAGGATGAACAACACCCCCAGCACTTGCTTGACGATGTCCCAGAACCACGGCTGAGTATAGAACGCTGCCTCGGCGATGACTTCGCCACGCTCGGCGGAGAACGGCATGTTGATCACGCTGACGCTGTCGCCACGGCTGGCATCGAAGCCCACCGCATCCTGTACCAGGCGAGTGAAGCGCGCCAATTCATCGGCGCTCCATGGGGCGCGGGTAATGGCGCCGTCTGCGGCATTGACCTTGACCTGGTCATCCACCACCACCGACACCGACAGGCGATTGATCCGACCCTGTTGCTGCTTGGTGTGGCTGATGGAACGATCAAGCTCGAAGTTCTTGGTGGACTGGTTGCGCTTGTCGGCCGGGTACGGCGCGAGCATGGGCTGGCCAGTGGCCGGGTCCATGATCTGCTGGCCGTTGGCGTCCAGCAGCGGCTGGCCAG
>NZ_JACARK010000814.1:0-1752 GCF_013386655.1 Pseudomonas sp. K5002
GCGCCCGCGACTCCCTGCGCCTGGAAGCCGGCCTGTGCCTTTATGGCCATGACATGAACACCGAGACCACGCCGATTGAAGCCAGCCTGTTGTGGGCAATTTCCAAGGCCCGTCGTGCTGATGGCGCACGCGCCGGTGGCTTCCCGGGCGCCGATGCGATCTTCACCCAGCAACAAACCGGCGTCAGCCGCAAACGCGTAGGCCTGTTGCCACAGGAACGCACGCCGGTCCGTGAAGGCGCAGAAATCGTCGACGAACACGGCACCGTGATCGGCAGCGTCTGCAGCGGCGGTTTTGGCCCGAGCCTGGGCGGCCCGCTGGCCATGGGTTATCTGGACAGCGCTTTCATCGCACTGGATACCGAAGTATCTGCGTTGGTACGTGGGAAAAAGGTGCCACTACGTGTAAGTAAAATGCCATTCGTGCCACAACGTTACTACCGTGGTTGATTGACTGTTCCTATAAGTAACGCGGTTGCGTTAACGTGCACTAATCTGTAACGCAACCGCCACATTAAAGTGCATTGACGATAGTCAATGTTATGTTCAGTCACCTATAACAAGTGACGAATTCTATCGAATAAACGCGTTCCACATTGTGGACAGAAGTGTAACGAGGCCGAGCAAAACCTGGGGTTTTGCCGGGGCTTGTTTTTTCTGTATTAGTTGGCGTAGAGTTTGCCCACTGTGTTTGCATGGGTCGCTTTGAACCTGGACCTGGGCAGTAGCCAAAGTTTGCTACAACCCGTTCGACGTCTCTTACTTTCCTGCAACCCAGCCCAGTACTCTTTCATGTGAAAGGGGCTGTCATTAATTTTTTTGCGTCAAGGAAATAAGAAAATGGCTGATCGTCAGAGCGGTACCGTCAAGTGGTTTAACGACGAAAAAGGGTTTGGTTTTATCACTCCAGAAAGCGGTCCGGATCTGTTCGTCCACTTCCGCGCTATTCAGGGCAACGGCTTCAAAAGCCTGAAAGAAGGCCAGAAAGTGACCTTCATCGCGGTGCAAGGCCAGAAAGGCATGCAAGCCGACGAAGTACAAGCAGAAGGCTGATCCTTGCTGCGACAAAAAGCCCCTGATATGACATCAGGGGCTTTTTTATGGGCGTTCTTCCGTAAAATGGCTTTTTTCCTGCCGAGAGCCATGCCATGTCGAAACACCTGCTGAGCCCCCAAGGCGAGTTTCCCGCCGTAGGCCTGGGCCGTCGTCTGGCAGCGATGTTCTATGACTTCCTGTTGTGCACCGCCCTGCTGATCGTCACGGCCTTTATCTACAAGCTGGTGTGGATGGGGTTTGTCGGGGAGGCCAAGTTACGGGCGCTGTCTGAGTCTGGCGCGCTGGATGGTGATCCGCTGTTGTCGACGATTTTGTTTTTTGTGTTGTTTGGGTTTTTTGCCAAGTTCTGGACGCACTCGGGGCAGACCCTGGGGATGCAGGTTTGGGGGGTGCGGGTGCAGAACGCTGATGGGTCGCGGATCAGTCTGTGGCAGGCGTTGTTGCGGTTTGTGGTGTCGATTGCTTCGTGGTTGTGCCTGGGGCTTGGGTTTGTCTGGTCGTTGTTCGACAAGCAGAAACGTGGCTGGCATGACATTTATTCGGACACGCGGTTGGTGCGGGTTCCGAAGAAAAAGAAGTAGGTTTTTAGATTGGGGGGCATATCCGTTGCTGCGGTTATGGCCGCTATTGGTTCCGCTCTTACAGCGGCTCACTTTTGAACAGCGCAAAAGTAAGCAAAACGCTCTTGCCCCACCAC
>NZ_JACARK010000815.1:0-3866 GCF_013386655.1 Pseudomonas sp. K5002
GCTACGGCGAGATCGGCCAGGACCTCACCGACAAATGGCACGTGGACCTGGCCGGGCGCTACGAGCACTACAACGACGGCTCGGGCACCACCACCAACGGCAAGTTCTCCACCCGCTACCAGCTGACCCCGATCCTGGCCTTGCGCGGCACCGTCAGCACCGGGTTCCGCGCACCGTCCCTGGCCCAGCAGATCTACAGCTCCACCTCGCAAACCAGCGTCAACGGGCAACTGTTCGACTACCGCAACGTGGCGGTGAACTCCGATGTGGCCAAGGCCCTGGGCGCGACCACCCTCAAGCCTGAAAAGTCGACCAACTACAGCATCGGGCTGACCCTGCAACCCACTGACAACACCAACATCACCCTGGATGCCTACCAGATCGTGATCAAGGACCGCATCGCCCAGACCGGTTACCTGGGCGGCACGCCGCAAATCAGCGCGATCCTCGCCGCCGCCGGGCTCAACCCGAACCAGGCGGTGACCTACTTCACCAACGCCCTCGACACCACCACCCGCGGCGTCGACCTGGTGGGCGACTACCGCCAGGACATAGGTGCCTATGGCAGCCTGAAATACAGCGCCGGCTTCAACTGGAACACCACCCAGATCGACTCGATCCACGCCTCGACCGTGGCCGCCCAGGCCCTCGGCCCGGACGGTGGCTATGACCGCCAGCGCCAGGGCAACCTCAAGTACGGCTTGCCGCAATCCAAGCTGCTGCTGGGCACCACCTGGACCTACGACAAGGTTGAAACCAGCCTCAACCTGACCCGCTACGGCTCCTACACCGAGTACGGCACCGCCGAGATCTACGACCGCAACTTCGCGCCGACCTGGATCACCGACCTGAACATCGACTACCACCTGACCAAGGCCGTGACCCTGAATGCGGGGGCCAACAACCTGTTCAACAAGTACCCGAAACGCACCGACCTGGTAAGCAGTTCCGGCGGCTTCCCGTACGGTACCTTTTCGCCTTACGGCACCACCGGTGGCTATTGGTACACCGGCGTGACGTACGCCTTCTGACCCAGCCCGCGGGGCCGGTTCGCCGGCCCTGCGCCTGACCTTTTGCGGGAGCCTGTCCATGACCCGACGTACCGATCAACTCAAGCTGGGGGCCTTCCTGGCCAACAGCGGCCACCATGTATCGGCCTGGCGCCATCCCCTGGCCCAGGCGGATGCCAGCCTGGATTTCGAGCACTTCAAACACATCGCGCAAACCGCCGAGCGCGGCAAATTCGACGCCTTGTTCGTCGCCGACGTGGTCGCCCTGTGGGGCCATCATCATGACGCCCTCAGCCGCACTGCCCGCGCCGAACACTTCGAACCCTTGACCCTGATGGCCGCTTTGGCAGCCGTCACCAGCAACATCGGCCTGATCGCCACCGCCACCACCAGCTACAACGAGCCGTACCATATCGCCCGCAAGTTCGCCTCCCTCGATCATCTGTCCAAGGGGCGCGCCGCCTGGAACCTGGTGACCTCGGTGGTCTCGGATGAGGCCTGGAACTTCGGCCGCGAAACCCATATCGACCATGGCGACCGCTACCAGCGCGCCGAAGAATTCCACGACGTGGTCAAGGGCCTGTGGGACAGCTGGGACGACGACGCCTTCACCCGCGACAAGGCCAGCGGGGAGTATTTCGACCCGGCCAAACTGCACACCCTGAATCATCGCGGCGAACATTTTTCCGTACGTGGCCCACTCAACGTCGCCCGCCCTCCACAGGGCCATCCGGTGCTGGTGCAGGCCGGTGCGTCGGAACCCGGCAAGGCCCTCGCCGCCCGCGTTGCCGAGCTGATTTTTGCGGTCAACCATGACCTGGCCGGCGCCCAGGCTTTCTATCAAGACATCAAGCAACGCGCCGCCGCCTTTGGCCGTGACCCCGACCACATCAAGATCCTGCCCGGTGTCACCCCGTTTATCGGCGAAACCCGCGAACAGGCCCAGGCGCTGTTCGAAGAGTTCCAGGCCCTGGTGGACCCGGTGCTGGGCCTGCGCTTCCTGGCCGACACCCTGGGCGATGACATCGACCTGTCGGGCTACGACCTCGACGGCCCGCTGCCGGAAACCCCGGTAGGCCAGCGCGGCAGCCGTCGCGACAAACTGCTGGAACTGGCCCGCAGCCAGAACCTGAGCATCCGCCAGCTGTACCTGCACCTGACCGCCGGCAACCCGGTAATCGGCACCGCCGAAGACATTGCCGACTTCTTCGAGCAGTGGTTCGAAGCCCGTGCCTGTGACGGGTTTAACGTGTTCTTCCCGTACTTCCCGGGCGGCATCGACCTGTTCGTCGAGCAGGTGATTCCACTGCTGCAGCAACGCGGGCTGTTCCGCACCGAATACGAAGGCACCACCCTGCGGGAAAACCTCGGCCTGCCGCGCCCGGCCAATCGCTTTACCCAGGGAGTCACACCATGAAGCGCAGCGCATGGATGCTGGCAGTCGGCAGCCTGTTCGTCTCGAAGGCCTTTGCCCTGAACATTTTGCTGAGCAACGACGACGGTTATCAGCACCCCAATATTCGCGCCCTGTACACCGAGCTCAAGGCCCAGGGGCATACGGTGCGGATTGCCGCACCGCAGGCCGACCAGAGCGCACGGGGCGGTGCGTTTTTCTTTGGTCGCGAAGTCACCGTTGGCCATGACGACGACCCGGCCTACCCCGACAGTTACTACATCAGCACCACTGAAAACGGCGTGTGCCAAAGCCCCGAATGCGCCGGCAAAGACGTGCAGATCGAGATCAGCGGTACGCCGGTGATGGCCTTGCTGATGGGCCTGAAAAAAGTCATGCCCCACCCCGACCTGGTGATCGTCGGCCCCAACCCCGGGAATAACCTGGGGGCGATCAACAGCGCTTCCGGCACGTTCAACGTCGCCAGTGTCGCGGTGCAGGCGGGCATTCCGGCGCTGGCGGTCAGCACCGATTTGAAGGAGGCAGACCCACAACGCGCGGCGCAACTGGTGGCGAAGCTGGTCAATGCCCTGGACCAGCATCGCCAGCCCGACGGCGCGCTCTTGCCCAAGGGCCTGGGCCTGAATATCAACCTGCCAAAAGACTCAGAGATCAAGGGCGTGAAACTCACCCGCATCGGCAGCTACGTGGGCTTTGAAGCGGTGTACACCGACGACCTCAAGCAATTCAAACTGCCGGGCAAACCCGGCATCGGCTTCCAGTACAGCCCCGCCGCCACCGCCGAGCAGCAGAAGCAGGATGAGGCGGTATGGCTCAACAAGGGTTACCTGACCATCAGCCCGTTCAGCGGCCTGCCGGAGTCGATCAACGCCGGCCCCGCGCTGCAAAGACAACTGGCCCGCGAGGTGCAGCCATGAGTTCGCGTTTTTCCCTGGGGTTTCTCAGCCGGGTCTACAGCCCCGGCTTCGAGCCCAAGGTCTACCGCGACACCGTGGAGTTGTTCAAGGTCGCCGAAGAGCTGGGCTTTGACAGTGGCTGGGTGGCGCAGCACCACTTCGCCAGCGAAAACGGCCGCCTGCCCTCGCCCCTGGTATTGCTTGCCGCCATCGCCCAGCGCACCCGGCGGATCAGCCTGGGCACCGGGATTATCGTGTTGCCCCAGGAAGCGCCGCTGCGCCTGGCGGAAGACGCCTCGGTGCTGGACCTGTTGAGCAATGGCCGGCTGGAGCTGGGCCTGGGTGCGGGTTTTGATCCCGACACGTTCACCGCATTCGGTCGTGAGCCTGAGGCGCGCCACCGCGATTATGAGCAGCACCTGCAACAGTTGATCCATGCCCTGGGCAACGCCCCCCTGACCGACAGCGGCTCGCGCCTGTTGCCACGGGCAGCCGGCCTTGGGCAGCGAATCTGGGAAGCCACCTCACGGGTGGAACGGGTGGCCG
>NZ_JACARK010000816.1:0-1235 GCF_013386655.1 Pseudomonas sp. K5002
GGCGACGGCCAGCACCACCTGGCCGACGAACTGCACGGTGTCGATGGCCAGCAACGGGTCGCCGGGCATCAACGGGCCGATGTCTTTCAGACCCGGCACGTCTTCGTGGGTGATGACGATGCGCACGCCTTCAAAGGCGTAGCAGGGCGCGGTGTCGATGCTAAGGATCTTCGCGTGGGCGCGGTCCGACATGCGTGCGTAGAGGTGCAACTGGTTGGGAAATTCCAGGCGGTCATCGATGTACTGCGCTTCGCCCGAGACATGCTTGGCGGCGCTGTCGTGCTTGACGCTGCGACCGACGCCGCTGGTCAGGTCCTTGGCAAACAGTTCGGCGAGTTCGGCCTGGGATTTTTCCACGGCGTGATGGTTAGACATAAGCGGTCACCCGAGTCTCGATGTGCGGCGTTTGCAGTTCGATGAAGTATTTGCGCAGCAGGTTCTGTGCGCTGAGCAGGCGGTATTCCTTGCTGGCGCGGAAGTCCGACAGCGGAGTGAAATCCTCGGCCAGGGCCGCGCAGGCCTTTTCCACGGTGGCGGAATTCCAGGTGGCGCCGTTCAGTACGGCTTCGCAGTTCTTCGCGCGTTTCGGGGTGGCGGCCATGCCGCCGAACGCCACGCGGGCATCGTCGATCACACCGTTAGTCATCTTCAGGTTGAAGGCCGCGCAGACGGCAGAGATGTCATCGTCCAGGCGCTTGGAAACCTTGTAGGCACGGAACAGCGGCACGCCTTTGGGCACAATGATCTTCTCGATGAATTCGCTGTCCTGGCGGGCAGTCACGCGGTAGTCGATGAAATAGTCTTCCAGCGCCAGGGTACGGCGGGTGTTGCCCTTGCACAGCACGATCTGCGCACCGAGGGCGATCAGCAGTGGCGGCGAGTCACCGATGGGCGAGGCGTTGCCGATATTGCCGCCCAGGGTGCCCTGGTTGCGGATCTGCAACGAGGCGAAGCGGTGGAGCAATTCACCGAAGTCCGGGTATTCGTTGTTGAGTGCGCTGTAGCAGTCGGAGAGTGAGGTGGCGGCGCCGATTTCCAGGCGGTCGTCGAAGCTTTCGATGCGCTTCATTTCTTCGATATTGCCGACGTAGATCATCACCGGCAGCGTGCGGTGGAACTGGGTGACTTCCAGCGCCAGGTCGGTGCCGCCGGCCAGCAGCCGGGCTTGTGGGTAAGCGTCGTAAAGGTCCGCCAGGTCGGCGACGGTCAGCGGCACCAGGCAGCGTTTGTCGCCG
>NZ_JACARK010000082.1:0-6867 GCF_013386655.1 Pseudomonas sp. K5002
CCGCCCTGCTGCAGATCGCCCAGGCGTGGCTGGTGTTCTACACCGCGTATCGGATCCTCGCGCCCGGCGGCGTCGCCGAGTTGCACTTCCGCTGGGAAAAACCCCAGGTCGAATTCCTCCAGGGCTGGGTACGCAAGCTCGGGCTCGTGGTACTGGCGTTGGTGGCCGTGGTGGCCATCGCCGAACATCAGCCGGCAGCGCTGGCCGACGATGTGCTGGGTATCGGCGTGGTACTGACCTGCTACGCACTGATGGCGTGGCTGCTCGGGCGCCTGCTGCTCAACAGCCCGACCCACGAAAAAGCCTCGCTGTTTCGCAAGGCCGTGGGCCTGGTGTTTACGGCACTGCCGGTGGCGCTGTTTATCGCCGTATGCTTTGGCTACTACTACACCGCCCTCAAGCTCAGCGACCGGCTGATCAACACCTTGTACCTGCTGATGTTCTGGCTGGTGATCGAAGCCACCTTCGTGCGTGGCCTGGGTGTTGCGGCACGGCGCCTCGCCTATGCGCGGGCCCTGGCCAAACGCCAGGCCGCCAGGGAAGCCGGTGATGGTGAAGCAGTGATCGAAGAGCCGACCCTGGACATCGAACAGGTCAACGAACAGTCGATGCGCCTGATTCGCCTGGCGCTGCTGGGCGGCTTTATCGCTGCGTTGTACTGGGTATGGTCCGACTTGATCTCGGTGTTTTCCTACCTGGACAACGTCACCCTCTACGAATACACCAGCGGCACCGGCGCCAATATCAGCATGGTGCCCATCAGCATCGGCGACTTGCTCGGCGCCCTGATCATCATCGGCATCACCTTTGCCCTGGCGCGCAACCTGCCCGGCCTGCTGGAAGTACTGGTGCTGTCCAAGCTCGACCTGGCCCAGGGCAGCGCCTACGCCACCACCACCTTGCTGTCCTATGTGATTGCCGGCGTCGGGTTTGTCTCCACCCTGTCGACCCTCGGCGTGAGCTGGGACAAGTTGCAGTGGCTGGTGGCCGCGCTGTCGGTGGGGTTGGGGTTCGGGATGCAGGAAATCTTCGCCAACTTCATCTCCGGCATCATGATCCTGTTCGAGCGCCCGGTACGGATCGGCGACACCATCACCATCGGCAACTTGTCGGGCACGGTGAGCAAGATCCGCATCCGTGCCACCACCATCACCGACTTCGACCGCAAGGACATCATTGTCCCGAACAAAACGTTCATCACCGGGCAACTGATCAACTGGTCGCTGACCGACACCATCACCCGGGTCACCCTGAAACTGGGCGTGGACTACGGCTCGGACCTGGACCTGGTGAAGGAATTGCTGCTCAAGGCCGCCGCCGAAAACCCACGCGTGTTGAAGGACCCGGCGCCCCACGTGTACTTCCTAAACTTCGGTGAAAGCACCCTCGATCACGAACTGCGCATGCATGTACGGGACCTGGGCGACCGCAACCCGGTGATCGATGAGGTCAACCGCTTCATCAACCGCGAGTTCAAGAACCACCACATCAACATCTCGTTCCGGCAGATGGAGGTTTACCTGAAGAACCTGCATGGCCAGGAATACAAGCTGGTGCCGGTGGAAGAAGAAAACCGGACCATCCTGCCGCCCGCCCAGGACCAGGACCTGCCCGAGCCGCCGCCCGCCAAACTCGACTAAACGCGCTCTCCCCAGCAGAATGGTCGGACATTCTGCTCAGGAGATGGCCGTTGAAAGCCCTCGACGAACTGACCTTCGACAACCGCTTCGCCCGCCTGGGCGACGGCTTCTCAACCCATGTGCTGCCCGAGCCCATCGACGAACCGCGTTTAGTGGTGGCGAGCGAGGCAGCCATGGCGCTGCTGGATCTCGACCCCGCCGTGGCCGAAACACCGGTATTTGCCGAGCTGTTCGGCGGGCACAAGCTGTGGGCCGAGGCCGAGCCGCGGGCGATGATCTATTCCGGGCATCAGTTTGGCTCGTACAACCCGCAACTGGGGGATGGCCGCGGATTGTTGCTGGGCGAGGTGTACAACCAGGCCGGCGAGCATTGGGACCTGCACCTCAAGGGTGCCGGGCAAACCCCGTACTCGCGCATGGGCGATGGTCGTGCGGTGTTGCGCTCGTCGATCCGGGAGTTTCTGGCGTCGGAAGCACTGCATGCGCTAGGCATTCCCAGCAGTCGTGCGCTGTGTGTGATCGGTTCCACCACGCCGGTGTGGCGCGAGAAACAGGAGCGCGCCGCCATGGTGCTGCGCCTGGCCCACAGCCACGTGCGCTTTGGGCATTTCGAATATTTCTACTACACCAAGAAGCCTGAATTGCAGAAGCAATTGGCGGAGCACGTGCTGTCCCTGCACTTCCCGGAATGCATGGAACAGCCCGAGCCGTACCTGGCGATGTTCCGCGAAATCGTCGAGCGTAATGCCGAGTTGATCGCCAAGTGGCAGGCCTATGGGTTCTGCCATGGAGTGATGAACACCGACAACATGTCGATCCTCGGCATCACCTTCGACTTCGGGCCGTTTGCATTTTTGGACGATTTCGACGCGCAGTTCGTCTGCAACCACTCCGACCATGAAGGGCGTTATTCCTTCAGCAACCAGGTGCCGATCGGGCAGTGGAACCTGAGCGCTCTGGCCCAGGCGTTGACGCCGTTTATCAGCGTCGAGGCGCTGCGGGAAACGCTGGGGCTGTATCTGCCGTTGTTCCAGGCCCACTACCTGGACCTGATGCGCCGCCGACTGGGCCTCACCACCGCCGAAGATGACGATCAGAAACTGGTGGAACGCCTGCTGCAACTGATGCAGAACAGCGGCGTCGACTACACCCTGTTCTTCCGCCGGCTGGGGGATGAGTCCGCCGCCTTGGCCGTGGCGCGGTTGCGCGACGACTTTGTCGACCTCAAGGGGTTTGACGGGTGGGCGGATCTGTACAAGGCGCGCGTAGAGCGCGACGCCAGCGGCACAGAAGAACAGCGACGTGAGCGGATGCATGGGGTGAATCCGCTTTATATCCTGCGCAACTATTTGGCGCAGAACTCCATCCAGGCGGCGGAGCTTGGGGATTACAGCGAAGTGCGCCGGCTGCATGAAGTGCTGACCAAACCGTTTGAAGAGCAGCCGGGGATGGAACAATACGCCCAGCGGCCGCCGGATTGGGGGAAGCATTTGGAGATTAGTTGTTCGTCGTAGGAGCGAGCCAATGTGGCGAGGGAGCAAGCTCCCTCGCCACAACACGGATATATCCAGAAATAAGTATCGGACGCGCCTGACATCCCCAAATACACATCCGGCTTAGGGTTTAGCGGATGTGTAAATCAAATTTGAAACATAAAACCTTGACCCCAGGCCTTAGGGTCGTGGTGGCCAGGACGCTGGTCAGTGCGGTTGTTTTCGACGCTCTTGTTCCTCTTTCTCCGTTAATCGCTCAGGACTTGAGTGTTTCTCCGGCATTCTTTCAAGGCATGCTCGGCTTGTGCCTGATGGCTTTCGCATTCAGCCAGTTGTTTTCAACGCCGCTGGTCAACCGACTGGGAACCAGCGTCAGCCTGGCCGGTGCATCGGTGCTGATCGCGCTGCTATGTGTCGCAGTGGCGTTATCAACAAGCGCCCTCATGCTATCGATCATCTTTACTTTCATGTTCATCGCCAACGCGGTGGCAGCAACCTCTTCACGCCTTTGGCTACGTCAACGACTCGGGCAAACAACCTTCCAAAGCGCAACAGCTTATCTCTTGAGTGCTATTAGCGTCCTTACGGTAATAAGCCCGCCGACTCTGCTGGCGGCAGCCTCGTTTTGGGGGTGGAGATGGGTTTTTGGCGTACTCGGTTGCCTGCTTTTTATAATCGGCCTGGGACTTCTGGCCACTCATCACGGCAAGGCAACCGACCAAGGCCAACAGGCTGCAACTGAAACCCAATCTTTACTAGGGAAACACCCGAAATTCATCTGCGGTTTACTGCTTGCACTCCTGATACAGAGCGCCTTCACACAGCTGAACCTCAGCAAGGCGTTTGCCCTGCAGGGAGTTTTTCATCTCTCACCACAAGCAACAGGCATGATCCTTTCAGGTTGGGCGGCGCTGGTAGCGGCAGGTTTTTTCTTTTCAGGGAAAGCCGTCACACGATTCAGTGACGCCCAACGCCTAAATGCAGGATCCGCCTCTCAGTGCCTCGCCGCACTGTTGATGGTAGCGGCATGGCTACATGTCAATATCTACCTTTACCTGGCAGCTGCAGCAGCAACCAGTATTGCCTTCTGCATTTTGTTGCCCCTTGCGACCGGCTGGGCACTGGATATCGACGCGTCTCACCAAGCCAAAGCTTCTGCGGTTTTCGGATGCATCACTGTGGCCGGGGCAGGATTATTAACCTGGCTAGGGTCTCAATGGAATGCACCACTGCTTTTCACTCTGATGCTGGTGATTGGGGGTTGTGCTGTGGGCAACGTGTTTGCCTGCCAGCTGGCACGAAAGAAGATTGCACGCTGATGGCTTGTGTTGTTCCTTGATAAACCCCGACGGCGGCTCCAAATAGAACCCATTGGCCACTTTCACGGAGCCCAGCATGTCCGACTCTCTAGTAATCCCCTGTCCCCACTGCAACGGTCTTAACCGCATCCCCAATGAACGCCTGGGCGATGCGCCGAAGTGCGGGCGCTGCAAGCAACCGGTGCTGCTGAGCAAACCCTTTGAGCTGAAACAGGGCGATTACGCCAGCCAGATCAAGGGCGACCTGCCGTTGCTGGTGGACGTGTGGGCCGAATGGTGCGGGCCGTGCAAGTCGTTTGCGCCGGTGTTTGAGCAGGCCGCCGGGCAGTTGGCCGGGAAGTGCCGATTGGCCAAGCTCGATAGCGAGGCCAATCAGCAGTTATCCGCTCAGTTGGGGATTCGCTCGATTCCCAGCCTGATCCTGTTCAAGAATGGCCGGGAAGTGGCGCGTCAGAGCGGTGCGTTTCCGTTACCGCAGTTGATGAGCTGGCTGCGCAGTCAGGGCGTTTGAGGTAACGGGACACCCCGGTCCATCACTTGCCCCATCAGCAATACGCCCAATTCGCTCAACTGATGAATGGCCAACGCGACATCGCGCTGCTTGCCGGTGAGGTCGTCGGAAAGGTCGAGCAAGAGGGTGGTGACTGAGGAGAAGGTTTCGTAGGTATTGAGGATCAGGGTTTCGGTGGCTTGGCCGGGGCTGACTGTAAAAAGGTACGACGGGGGATTTGGAGTAGCTTTAAACATGGTCGACATTCCTGATTGGAGCCGCCATCTGATCGCTACTAAACGAATTAGGGTGGCAGCTGTACGCAGGTTAGTAGACCGGGAAATGTCGAAGCCGGCGCGCCCGAAGACGCCCTACGCACAGCTACCATCAAGCACAGACTCAGCGCCTGAAAGATGAAGCTTATGCACTTAACGACAAACACTCGGGCTACTAAACCCGATCACTGAGAATTCAGCGACCGAACAACCTTAGAGACGCCCATCCAGACGCACAAGCCGGCGGATTCTGGCGTAACTGTAGGCAACGGCGCAAGACGACGATTTCCCTGTAGGAACAAAGACCAAATGTGGGAGCGGGCTTGCTCGCGAATGCGGTGAGTCAGTCAATAGAGAATTCGACTGATCCACCGCATTCGCGAGCAAGCCCGCTCCCACATGGGTGATGTGTTGCCTGCTAAATCACGCGTTTTCCAGCAAGTTATGCAATTCCACAAACTGCTGTGTCAGCTTGTGCCGTGGGTCCAGGTGGATCAGCGGCATGTTCGCCTGGTGCGATTCACGCATGCGCACCGAACTGGTGAGGTACACCGGCAGTACCGGCAAACCTTCGGCAATCAATTCATCCAGCATCTGCTGCGGCAGGCTCGCCCGGGCCTGGAACTGGTTGACCACGATGCCTTCCACTTCCAGCCCTTCGTTGTGGTCTTCCTTCAATTCTTCAATCTCTGCCAGCAGGCCATACAGCGCCTGGCGGGAGAAGCTGTCGCAATCGAAGGGGATCAGCACGCGATCAGCGGCAATCAGCGCTGAAACGGCATAAAAGTTCAACGCCGGCGGCGTATCCAGGTAGATCCGGTCGTAGTCCTCGCTCAATTCATCCAGCAGCTTTCGCAGCTTGTTGATCTTGTGCTTGGCCTCGAGCTTGGGCTGCAGGTCTGCCAGTTCCGCGGTGGCGGTGATGACGTGCAGGTTGTCGAACGGGGTTTCGTAGATATCCACCTGGTTTTTCTTCGAAAACGGCCCGGAAGACAAGGTTTGCTTGAAGAAGTCGGCGATTCCCATGGGGATATCGTCGCCGGTCAGCCCGGTGAGGTACTGGGTAGAGTTAGCCTGGGCATCGAGGTCCACCAACAGGGTTCGATAGCCTTCGCTGGCGCTGACCGCCGCCAGGTTGCAGGCAATGCTGGACTTGCCAACACCGCCTTTTTGGTTGAACACCACGCGCCGCATGGAAAAACCTCCGTGTATCAATGAATGACCCGAGTGTAGAGGGCAAAAGCGCCCGTTAGCTACCTCGTTTGTTCCTGTACTACAGCATCAGAGGTTCTATCTCGCATAACAATTTCCCGTCTGTCCGACAAAGCAGGAATTGCCTGACACCTGCTGCCCTACCTGCATGATGGACAATCGGTAATTCTTTCCAGCGAATTTGTAATCATCCGTGAACAATTCTTTACCAAAGTTTGCTAGAACCCCGCAGCACCGGGATAATGCGCGCCATTCGGCGATTGCACCCTGTCCCGGTATTCGGGGCCAATGGCCGCACAAGGAAGCCCGCAGGGGCGGGATAACTTCTCAGTGATCAATTTCAACATCGCCCAATGGCGCGCCTGGGCTCCCGGGCTCGAAAGCGCGGACGACTGGCGTACCTGGTGCCGGCAGCCGATGTTGCTCGCCCGCAGCGAC